>JAHFTU010000108.1 GCA_023269295.1 Candidatus Woesearchaeota archaeon
CCTTATATTTCTATAAGTCGTATAGCTTATACTTCTCTACACGGCCCCCACTATACTACTGCGAGAAATCCTGTATGCTCGGAAGGGGTCTTTTCTAGTATATAAAGGTATGCTTTTTTCTCGACTATTCATCACAAATTTGAAAATTTGTCAAGTAGAGTTTCCGTCGGAAAAATTACGAAATTTATGGAAATTTTAAGTGCTGGTTTTATTAATGCAAAGCTATGTGACCTATTTATGGTGAAGTATTATCTTGACACATCAATATGGCTTGACCTGTTTGAAGACCGGGATGAACAAGGATTACCGAAAGGCGAATATGCTGAAAGGCTGCTGGAGAAAATAATTTCGGAAGATGGCAAGATTATCTTATCGGACATAGTAACTGAAGAACTTATTAAGTACGGTTATACAGCACACCAATTATTTGACTTATTCATGCCTTTTGAGAAAGTTGTCATTTATGAAAAATCAGATAATAAACGTTCCGGAAGAGCAAGGGACTTAGCGCAAAAGAGAAACTTGCCAAGATTAGATGCGCTACACGCCCTAGTAGCTAAAGATGCAAAAGCGTTGATTATTTCACGGGATGCGCATTTTAAGCAACTCAAAGACATAGCCAAATGCAAAAGGCCTGAAGAGCTCATTTAAATCCGGCAAAATATTTTTCAGCCAACTGCTCCCTTATCTCGTGCAATTCTTCATCGGTTGTTTTTCTTTTTGACGAGCCTCGTAAATGGCGAACTGCTTCTATCAGCTCTTTCTTTTCCAGATCTGACAGCTTTGAACGTATTGCATCCCTTATGAACTCGGTACGGGTGCTGTACCTGTATTTTGAAAGTTTCTGGTCAATCTCCTCAAGGAGCGCCTCATTAAGCTTTAAGCTGATTGCTTCCACGGTAATACTTGGTATATACAAAATAGTATATAAACGTTGTGGTGCTCTGCTGTCAGGCGTTTGCAGCCGAGGTTCGTTAAATCCACTGGACACTGGACATCTCCCCGGCTAGGGTATTTAAACAAGAAAGCGGCTGTTCTGGGACATTCAGAGTTAAGTTTCATTGCGGCTGCTGCGAAAACGTATTTGCGGTTGCCGTTGTTTAGGAGGTGAGTTAGGATGTCATTGCCAACAGAATTCAGCGTCAAGATGGTTAGTGACCTGTTTTTCAGGCACATAAAGGAGCTGAGCGTCCGCAGCCTGCATGAGATAAGGGAAGGCAACAAGCGGCCTGAGCTGCGCCTTGTCCGGGGCTTTGGGAGCTTCCACGGCAGCTTTGGCGAGTTACAGTCCACCTCTAGACTTTCTAGGCTTGTAAGGGCATAAAGGGAGTAGCCCTGTTAAGTTGTGGGTTGGGGGCGTCTAATTCTTCCCGCAACAAATTTTTTATATTTCATACTCATGTACCGCAACTGTGGAAATAGTAACAAAGGAAGAGTTCCTTTTGGAGGAGATAAAATACCTCAGGCTTATCGAGGAAGGTGCTGTATTCATACACCCTACCGACACCATTTACGGCATAGGCTGCGACGCAACCAATGAGAAGGCTGTGCAGCGTGTCAGGGGCATAAAGCAGCGCGCCTCAATGCCTTTCTCTGTCATTGCGCCTTCCGAGAGGTGGATTTTCGAGAACTGCGAGGTCTCTACCGAGGGCGAGAAGTGGCTTGAGAAGCTTCCCGGCCCTTACACGCTTATTTTCAGGCTGAAAAGTGCATCCGCAGTTGCACCTGCTGTGAATCTCGGCAGCAAGACACTTGGCGTAAGGATGCCAAAGCACTGGGTAGCTGATGTTGTTGCAGAGCTCGGCTTCCCGATAGTTAGCACGAGCGCAAACGTGACAGGCGAGCCGTACATGACCTCTGCAGAAGATTTAGACGAGGGCATAAGGCAGAAGGTGGACTTCATCGTCTACGAGGGCGAAAAGCAGGGCAAGCCCTCAACAATCGTCAAGCTTTTTGAGAAGGAAGTTGAGGTTGTGGAACGATGATTATTGGAACTATCTGTTGCAATTTTCTACGTTAAACTTTTTCACTGCATGTGCTTCGTACCTTGAATAGTTAACATTCACTGTGAGTGTGTGGATGCCCTGACTTGCTGGCGTAAATTCTGTTCGGGCTTCGCCTTTTGTGGCGCCTGAGCTGTTGACTGTCTTTCCGCTTGGTGTTGTTACGTAGAATGTGTTCAGGACAGGCTCGTTGCTGTTAGGCTGAGCCACTAAATAAACTGAGCTGCCGATGCACGGTTTACCCTCGATGCTCAGCTTAACCTCCAAACCGCCGGGGGCATGAGAAACTGCTGTGATTAAGGCTCCAGCTACTGCTATGCACGTTATCGGGATGCGGTAAGCCTGCACAAGCCCTGCGAAACCATGCCTTATGGACTGCATATTGCACCTTGCTGCAATGTTACAATGGTCAGATATATAACTTTTGCAAACATAAAGATCTCAAGAAGGAAGTTGAAGTTGTTAAGTTGTATTGTTATTGGCACGATAGTCAGCACTTAGCGGTTGTATGTTCTTGCAAAGTTCAATAAGGTTGGAAGCGTGCCTTGTATGCCAGGACCCTTAGAAATAATGGCTTCTAGTGTTTGCTGCAGTGTCGCGGCAAGTTCTTTATCTCTAGGTGATTGCTCAGAGGACCTAAATAGTCGTTCGCGACTAGCAAGCTGACGAATGCCATACTTTATTACTTCCTGATCAGGCAGGGAAACCTCGTACTTGCCACGCACTTGTTCCAAAGCGGCTCTCAAGTTTTGCAGTCGTGACTGCGCTGTCAGTTCAAAGGCCCATTTATCTTCCGGGCGTGCTTGTATAAGATTGCCCAATTCATAGAGATAAACTACAAGGGGTATTTCAACATCTGCTAGTGCCTTGTCCAATAAGCCATTAGTCATGTGTTTATCGTAAGCTGAAGACTATTTAAATCTTTCTATTTTAATCACTGCCAAGTGGCTATTTTGTTGTGGCAGCGATGTATTTATATACTAGCCAGAGTTACAGTATCTTTATGAAAATCCTCGCAGCAGGCTGCATACACAGCAACAGCACGCTGATTGAATCCCTCGCCCAGCAGGCGGAGAAGGAGAACGTTGACCTTGTTGTGCTGTGCGGCGACCTGACTTATGGGGAGCAGAGCACTGACAACATCATAGGCCCGTTTGTAAGGAAGGGCAGGAAAGTTGCTTTTGTTCCGGGAAATCACGAAACGTTTGCGACAGCTGAGTTTCTCGCCAAGAAATATGGCGTGACCAATCTCCACGGCTACGGCTTTAAGCACGGCGATATCGGGCTGTTTGGCTGCGGCGGAGCAAACATTGGCTTGTTCCAGCTTCCTGAGGACGAGATTTTCTATCACTTGTACAAGTCGCACAAGTATGTCAAGGATGCGAGGAAGACAATCATGGTTACCCACGTACACCCTGCCGAGTCTTTGATGGAGAAGTTCTCGGAGTTTGTTAAGGGAAGCACTGGCGTCACAAAGGCAATTGAACTGCTTAAGCCTGACCTCCTGCTGTGCAGCCACGTGCACGAGGCATCAGGCCTGGAAGAAACCATGGGTGACACGAGAGTGGTCAATGTCAGCAGGATTGGAAAGATTATTGAGATTTAAACACGGCATTAACCATGGCTTAAGTTCGTATGCAGCTGGGCAGTTGCTCCGGCTACTGTTTCTAAGAGGCTGTGCCCTTGCGGGTCGTTCAGGCGCTTTAAAAGCCGGTAGCTGA
>JAHFTU010000050.1 GCA_023269295.1 Candidatus Woesearchaeota archaeon
ATTTGCAGTCATGTCCCTTTCTGTTTCCGCACCTCCAGGGCCGCTTGGAGTGCCACCAGCAGGAGGGAATGGAGGAGGATTGCCCTCGCCAACAGGGTCCTATGGTGGATTGTATACTCCAACTGGCCCTGTGCTAACAGGCACCAGCGTTCCAGCAGGATGCACTGTAGTCTCAACACCGGTTTGCGGCAATGGAATTGCTGAAGCAGGAGAGCAGTGCGACCTCGGCTCTTCAACTGATGCTGGCACTAAATTTTGCCCTGACGGGACTAGCGTAAAAATATTCTGCTACGGCTGCAACTTTGTCGAAAACCCGTGCGGCGGCTGCTACACTGATACAGATTGTATTGACGGCAACATATGCACAATTGACACGTGCGTGAGCAACAAGTGCACATCCGCACCAGCACCGTATGATACGGTTAAGGCTTATGATAGCACTACGGGCGCGCCATTAGAGACTTGTGGTGGTACTGTTACAAAAAAAGGGAAATGCGGTAACGGGGAAATTGACCCAGGTGAAACCTGTGCCTCCTGCTCTGCGGATGTGAAGTGCGCAACTGGCCAGGTTTGCACAGCTTCCGGAACATGCCAGACCAAGGCGTGCACTGCAGGCAGCATCAAGAACCACCAGTGCGCAACAAGCAGCGCTGCGAAGACTCCCTGACTCACGACTGCGACAAAAAGGACGGCTGCAGCAACAACCTCTACGACAGCTACTCCTTTACAGGCTACAGCCTTCAAACTTATGGCTGCACGAAAACCAGTTCCTGCAAAGACTCCTGCTGCCCAACAGGACAAAAGTGCGACGGAGGAGTGTGTAAGGTACCAATCCCGTGTAAGGACAACGACGGTGACGGCTATAACGGCAAAACTTCAGACTGTTCCACAGGTACAGACTGCAACGATGCCAACGCCAACATTCATCCAGGCGCTACTGAGCATTGTGGGAATGGCGTGGATGAGGACTGCAGCGGGAGTGATGCGTCGTGCGCGGATGTGTGAGTAAGTTTAGGCTTTTTGGGAGAAGTGGCGGTACTAGGGTACTTACTGTGGCTTTATCGTGCAATTGTTAGGGTCTATCCCGACTTTTGAGTATAGCCCTGAGAGAAAACGGTCTATTCTAGCGGCCCTTTCCGGTGCTTCTTCACGCCTTGTGGAAGTTTGTGGCGAGTCTTGGAAACTTCTGACTCCTCCATTGCATTCTGTTATTGCTGCGTAAGGTACAGAGTCGCTCCTGCCACTTACCGCACTAAAATGCACCGAGTTTAATGCTGGGGTAACTAGTAAAATCCCCTGAACGCCATCTAAAAAGAATTTGACCTGAAAATATTTTATTCCATCTGCTCCAAACACAGCGCCACCAACCTTCTCACCGGCTTTGCTTGTTTTTTCAGCAACCCGAATGTATTCCTGATTGGTGGTTGTTGGCTGTGCAGTAGGATTCGGCTGCACAGTAGGAGAAGGTGAACATCCCAAGGTGTAAATAATGGCAGCTAAGCCTACAAGTGGAATGGAAAGTTTCTGTACGAGATTCACGAATTAACACTAAAAACTCAGCTTATTTATACTTTTTGTCAATCACCAACTTTAATTGTCACTTCTTCGCAGCCTGCTGCTGCTTATCCGTGCTGCACTAGTGATGACGGCTGCAGTTTTGATGAGAAGTGCTTTGGCACGCACTCAAGCTTATTTTGCGCTAGGTGACTGCACACCTTCGTACCTCTCCTGCAGGAAAGCAGTCATATCTGGTTGCAGTTCTTTAGGTGTGTGTGCTAACAAAATACCATAAAATGCTTGTTTATCGATAAATCTTTGCCTTGATTGCGCATTTATGTCCTTAACTATTAGCGACATGTTTTGCGGTCCCACCATGATCATGATATCTTGAAGCAATAACTCACCCAAGCCCGTCACTGTATTTGGATGTATTTGCCGCTTGGCAAGCTCGGGGTAAGTTCCATCATACTCACTTATTGGGGGAATCTTTCCTCCAAACGTGTTCCTTACATTAAGCTCTAAGTTTGCGTGGTAGCCCGCAAATGGAGCTTCCATTACAGGAAGCCCATTTCCCGACCTTAATGTGTGGTAAGAAGTAAAGTCTGCCTTTCCTTCAGCAAGCCAAACAGGCATATCAGAGGTTTTGGTTAATTTATGATCAAACTCATGCGCACTATATTCTTCAATTGCTTTTCCTTCTGTTGTCGTTTCGTATCGTCTTACTACAACAGTAGCTGCACCACCAGTACCTTGCGGATAACCAAGAGTTAGTCCAGACCCTAATTCGTATGCAGCTCCAAGGTCATTCTGTGGTTGGCTGTGTATTACAAGTACGGGCTCTGGATATTTTAAGCCTGTGAATGCTTCTACTTTTGGAATTATGCGTTGTAATATATCAAAATAGAAGGGCGCTCTTGCCGGGTCGCTTGCGAGCACTATGAGTTCTAGACTTCTATCGCCAACATTTATTGTGGTGCTTCTGTAGGATTGCGTTTGGAAAATGGCTTTTAAGTCTTCAATTACAGCAGGGTGGCTGCCGGTTTCTGCTACGCCTGCCACTTGGCTTGCGTTGCGTATTATGCTCAGTTCTCGTGAATCGTAACCGTCCTTGCCTAGCGTAGTTTCTATAACTTGCGCCAGTTCTGAGCCGAGCTGCCTGTAATTTTCAAAGCTTCTTAGCCTGCTTAACTCTGAACTGATGGCCGCTTCTAGCATAAGTTTCTCTTGGCGTTGCTTGTTTGCTTCTGTAGCATCTGAGCTTCTTGTTGTTACTGTTGGTATCGGTCTCGTCTGTTCTTGTCCTCGCGCCAAAGGGTTCGGAAAGTAGCCCGCTCCTGCTCCGGTTACGTAAAAGATTGCGGCTAATCCTAAGCCGACAAGAGCGTAAGCCCACCCGGGAACATGCCTGGCGGGTGTTCCACTGCCGTTAGGGCCAGCGGCTTGCCCAGCACCAGCTTTTTCATGGCTCGCGCCGCTGCCTATTCCCCCTTCAAGCGTACCACTACCAGAATTATCAACCGCTGCAGATTTCCCAGCAGAACTTTTCCTTCCCATACATCTGCCGCTATTTTTCCACTTTATAAACCTTTCGGTTTGTTGCCATTATCAAGTGACTACTTGTCGGTTGGCAATAAGTTTATATATTTGTAATTCAAAATGTTCTGCTTATGCGTAAAAGAGGTATTGTAGTAGCTTTTGGGGTAATTTTAGTGCTGCTGTCATCAGCCTTTGCCATCATCACTTCCTCACAGCCAGCAGCCGCTACTCCTTGCTGCATCACCGATTCCGACTGCGGCCCTGACGAAAGCTGCGACTGGCCAGGAGGATGGAACTGCTTGCTCTTAGGGAAATGCAACAAGCTCTGGCCGTATTCCTGCGGGCAGCTTGGCTACGCAAACGACTGCAGCAGCGACTCCGAATGCGGCACTGGGAAGTACTGCAGCACCGGAACCAAAACTGCCTACGTTGCTGTCCATCACCAGTGCGAGTACATCAGCGCCAACGAATGCAAAAGCTGCAGCTACCCATCAGCAGACTGCAACAAGAACGGAGGATGCGAAACCAACCTAAACACAGACACAAACAACTGCGGAAGCTGCGGAAACAAATGCGCAAGCGGGGGGAGTTGTGAATCTGGAACGTGCAAAGCGCCACCACCCAAATGTTTTGACACAGACAAAGACGGTTATGATGGCAAAACTTCCGACTGTTCCACTGGTTCCGACTGCAACGATGCCAACGCCAACATCAATCCGGGAAAGATTGATACACAGTGTGATGGGATTGACAATGACTGTTCGGGAGGTGATTATTGCCCGTGTAACAATCCAAGCTACGCAGACGCTGACGGTGACGGGTACAAGGACCCGATATGCGGAGGGAATGACTGCAACGACTATAACGCTGCAATCAACCCCGGAGCTACTGACATCTGCGAGAACGGCATTGATGAGAACTGCTTTTATGGAGATGCAACGTGCCCGTGCAGCGATGCCGATGGAGATGGCTACGGCAACCCGGGCAAAACCAACTGTGCTAAGAGTGCTGAAACGGACTGCAACAACAATAACGCAAACATCTATCCGGGAGCAACTGAAATCTGCGGGAATGGAGTTGATGAGGACTGCTCGGGCGCGGATCAGCCCTGCAGCTGCGGCAACAACGTGCTGGACAGCGGGGAAGCCTGCGACAATGACCCATCATCCTCAACAAGGACAAAATCGCAAAGCTGCCCTGGCGGTTATCCGAGCGTGACTGCGACGTGCAACAGCGGCTGCACGGGTTATGACTACACGTGCGGCAGCTGCGGAGATGGAGTAAAGAACGGTGACGAAACTGGCGTTGACTGCGGAGGAGCATGCACAACAACAGCGGCAGAGGTCTGCGGCGACGGCAAGGACAACAACCACAACTGCCAGATAGATGAAGGATGCGCAGTAGTTGTGCCAGCGAGCTGCGGCGGAGTAGCTACTGAAGACGTGTGCAACGCTGACGAAAGCGGCTATTACAACAGGGTAGTTGCGGACAGCAGCTGCCCAAAAACAGAATGCTCTGTGGCCACTGCTACATGCCCAAATGGCAAGGTTGATGCAGGCGAAACCTGCGCAAGCTGCCCACAGGATGTCAAGTGCCAGAGCGGGCAGTATTGCAACTCAGCAACCGCGAGCTGCCAAATAACGCCTCCACCTCCCCCACCACCAACATGCGACGCAATTGCCTGCGCTCAGGCTGGAGGAACGTGCGTTGGCAACAACTGCATAACTACGCCATGCAGCCTGACAGAGCCTGGCAAAAGCAAGGCGTGCTGCGAAGGCAAGGGGCACAAGTGGCTGAAGAGCGGAGAGCACGATGCAGGCGATGCAGGAACTGGCACGAAGGAAGGCAGCCTGCCAGTGTGCTCTGCTTCTGACTGGAAGAGCTCAACTGTATCTTCGGTTTCCAAAATGCTTGGCAGCGATGCTAAAAAGGCGCAGCTGGCGGTTGACGGCAGCAAAGCGTATTATGCGTGGGAAGTTTCCAACCAAATAGTGGTTGTGTCTGCAAACATTGACGGCTCTGGCGCTGTCAAGACCACGCTTTCCTCTACTTGCCCAACAAGCAATAAGGCATGCGGGCAAGGCATTAGCGGCTTTAAGATGAGGGCTTACAGCGGAAAGCTGTACTTCGCGTGGAAAGGTGAGACAAGTAGTAACATTTATGCTGCTTATGTTGACGTTAATTCGCTGAAGGGGGGCTCTAAAGCGGTTTCCGCTTCTGCTGTACTTCCTTCCGGCGCGTCAAAGTATATGGAACAGTTTGACTTTGCGGTTGGGAATGAGGGGCCTGACTACGTTTACCTCGAAGGAGGCCCGTGCACTTCGTATTCTGATGGCGAAGGAGGTTATTCTGATGACTGCAACTATGCCCAAGGCGGGGTGTTCCTGGCCAAGCCCGGAGGTGTCTGGAGCAAAATAGCCAGTTGGTCGAAAACCGGGGTTGGGGATAATTTCGCGAGCTACTGGGGCGGCCCGCTGATAGCAAAGGATGGGGGCTTCACGTATTACGTGTGGGGTGATGTAACTACAGAGAAGTACTACTATTCATGGGGGCTGGGCTTCGTGGCCGTTTACGGCGTTAATGTTGCGGTGAAAGGCAGCAGCGGCCTTAACAAGTATGAGGTTTATCTCACGAAGGACGTTAACGGTCCTGGCCAGGCTGGCAAGAGCGGCCTTGATGCTGTTGCTGTTGGCGGGAAGGCTTACATCTCGTACCGGGCCACGCCAGCTTACCCTGGAGCACCGTATAATACTCTCTTGTCGTTTGATGCTGCGACGCAGATGGAGGATTTGCAGTTGCAAAAAGGCAGTCCCTCTGGGTACAGTGCTCCTTTACGCCTGGCAAGGGCTGGCAACCTTGTTTATGCGGTGTGGAGCGAAGGCTTTGACAGCATCTGGCTTACGTACGGCTCTTCCAAGGATGAGTTTGTGAAGAACGTGAAGGGCATAACACCCTTCGACACCTCCGACGAGGACTACCATGCCCAGGCTATGCTGCACACCTTAGGCGTTGCAGGCAGCTCAGGATATGTGAGCTACATTGACTCCCTGCAAGTGTTTAACGGCGTGACTGGCTATGCCCAGGTGAGCTGCACCGGAGCTGGCACCGGCGCCGCAGCGGGCAAGGCAAGCAAGACCAAGTCTGATGGCCAGTTCAAGGACAATAAGGGCGAAAGAAAGGCTCCTGATGACGTGAAGCTTGACCCTGACCAGGAAAGCTGCACCGACAACTTCTGGGTCGCCAGGTCAATGGAATGCGGTAGCGGAGTTTGCGCAAGCAACCCGGCTGATGCGGCGCTGTGTGATAAGCCCAGTGACTGCGTCTACAACGGCAAATGCTACAGTGATATAATAACTGTTGCTGCAACGTTCTTTGGCAACGACCAGACTGCCGCGTGGAATTCTGCCGCATGGCAAAAAGAAGTGGCTGTTGACGTTAACGGCGATGGCAAGCTTGAAGTGTGCGACCCAGGCCAGTGGCAAAACCCTGTAGGAACGGTAGCTGGAACAGTAACTGACATCACCAGCGGCGCGCCAATCGGAACTGCTACAGTGAACATGGCAGGAACATCAAACCCTGCAAAAACTTATTCTGCAACGACAGCCGCGGATGGAACCTACACGATAAGCAACGTTGACGCAGGCACCTACGACATGACGGCATCGAAGGCAGGGTACGGCAATCAGGTAAAGGCAAACCAGCCCATCCAGCCGTTCCAGGTAAACACTATTAACTTCCAGCTCACGCCTTCAGGAGGCGGAGGAGTATGGGGTGGGGGAGTAGGAACAATCAGCGGCACAGTCAGGAACATAACAAGCCAGCCCGTAGCAGGAGCAACTGTCAAAGTGCTCGGAACAAGCTTCAAAGCAACAACAGACGCTGGCGGGTCATACTCAATGCCTAATGTCCCATCAGGCACTTACGATATCTCATCAAGCAAGCCAAGCGATGGCTATGATGACGCAACAGCCCTGAACGTCGACATTGTGTCAGGGCCAATCACTGTAGATTTCACGATGCTGCACGGCCTTGGAGGATGCACCAACGACTGCACCAAGGCAGGCTCAAACATCTGCGATGCGAGCTGCGACGGCAAAGGCTCTTGCAAGTTCTACAGCGACGAAACAAAGCAGGCCTGTGACGGCACATTCGGCATTATCAGCCTGCCAGGAGGAAAGCAGGTAACCTGCTGCGGAGGCCAGCCATACACGCCCCAGAAGGCGGACGTAACTGTGCCAGCAAAGCAAGTTATAAAAACAATAAAGCCTGTCCTCTACCAAGGCAAGCTGGTGAAGCTGGTCACGCTGCTGTTCATACCGGAAAAGTCAGGCTGATTTTCTTTTTGCCTGCCCAGAACTTGTAACCCGCATCTGTAGAAGCTTCCTGTAAGATGAGTCATAATTGCAAAGATAAAAATAAAAAAGCAGAACCCGGTAAATGCTTGGTCGCCAGACTTGAACAAGTCAGATGAGCTGATATTTAATACTTTCGGCAAGAAGCAAGGTTGCAATTGTTTTCTTTCGCGTTTATTGAAAAATTTTCAAAAAATGTCTGATCTAGCGTGATTATTTAATGTAAAGTCTGGAAGATTTCAACTCTGGCGTATAATTTTCAATAAAACCGCCGCAAGGCATATGAAGATTTGAATGTGTCAGGTTAGTGGGCTGCCGCGGTGGCAGAACCTGGTGATTGCGCCAGTCTAATAAACTGGTGAGGGTCGCCAGACTCTCATGCGGGTTCAAAATGACCCTTTTAGCGAAAATGTCACCGGAGAGGTGACATTCTTCGTCTCTCAGACGAAGAAAGGTTCAATCCAAAAACTAAAGGAGCATGGAGATCCCGCCCGCGGCGCCCTATTTTTTTGTTAAGCAAGGTTTTTAAAGCTACAGCAACTGCCAGAAAGCTATGAGCATGAGGATGTTTTTCATCGAAACAAAAGCCAGGGTCAACGTGGAATTCCCGGCTAAGCTGCTCAGCAAGCTGCCGAAAAGGCTGTGCCTCGCAGCAAGCGTGCAGTTCTCGCACCAGCTGCCGCAGCTGCAGCATTTTTTAGAGGGGCACGGCAAGGAAGCATCGCTGCTGAAAGCAAGGCACTCAAAGCACGTTGGCCAGATTCTGGGCTGCGGCTACAGCAAGATGGAATTTGACGCTGCGAACACAGACGCTTTCCTATATGTTGGAGATGGCATGTTTCACCCGGAGGCGCTGCTGCTCGGGTCTGATAAAGATGTTTACTGCTTTGACCCTTTCAGCAAGGAGTTCAAGAAGCTCGGAAGGGAGTGGGCTGAGAAAATTAGGAAAAAAGAAAAGGGAGCGCTGCTCACGTTTTTGAATTCAGACAAAATCGGAGTTGTTGTCACCGTGAAGCCGGGCCAGCTCGGCGTGCAAGTTACGCTGAAAGAGATTTTTGCGCTGCCGCAGAAATTTCCTGACAAGAAATTCCACTACCTTGTCTGCGACACGATTGACTTCACGCAGCTGCGGAACTTCCCATTTGTCCAGTGCTTCATCAACACGGCCTGCAACAGGATGGTTGACGACTACGACAAGTTCCCGAAGCCGGTAATTAACATTGAAGAAGTGCTGAAGGTTGCAGAAAAGCAGCTATAATAGGCAGCGGCG
>JAHFTU010000051.1 GCA_023269295.1 Candidatus Woesearchaeota archaeon
GTTAATTTTTCTATCCAAACGTTCACTCTTTTTCATGGCGGAGTCTACATCTCCGCCCTGCTCTCCCCTCAGGGCAAGCCCTCTGGGGAGACAGTTAATTTAAGACTTTCTACAGAGCCGTCTGTAACTAAAAATGTTTAATCGCTCTTAGTTATTTTCGCAACAAAGAACCCTTCTGTGTTGTTGTCATAGCTTCGGTAAGCGAAAAGCTTAAATAGTATTACGTAATTTTACGTAATATGGTAATAGTAAGCAGAATAAGCAAGGGAAGCCTGATGGACCAGATATACCTCCCAAAACGGAGGGCGCCAGGGCTTGAAGTAGGCACAGCTGTGCTAGTTGAACCGGCACTTCAAAAACTTGCGGCCAAGCCAAAGCTGCACTATTACAATCTTGCGCATTTAGAGCCAATAAAGGTTACAATAATCGAAAGAATCTTCGAGCATTTTGAGCAGGTTGAAGAAGTGGACAACGTGCTGGTTGCCGGCTCCTTTCTGGAATATGGCTTTGGATTTGAAGATGTGGACATTGTTGCAATCAGCGATAAAAAGATTGATGCAGGGTGGATTGAAGAGCGCATCGGCACAAATTTAGGGCTGAACGTGCAGGTGATAGTGATAAGCTTCAAATCTTTGCTCAGGGGAATAAGCACAGATCCCCTGTTTGAAATGCTTGTCAGCAAATTTGCAGCCAAACACAGGGTGATATTTAGCGTAGCAAGAGAAATAAAGCATAAACTTTTAGACCTTCACTTATTAAAAAGCGAATTGCTGATAATTAACTTTGATTCTCTTACCGGCAGGGAAAAATATAAATTTGTCCGCAATCTGTTTGCTATAGCGCTATTTCTTGATGGGCAAAAGATAAGCACGGAGTCCGTCGACAACGAGATTAACAGATACTTCTGGAAAGATGCTGTTAAAAGCATAAGAGAAAATCTAGTTGATAAAGCCTTTCTAGCAAAGTATAAAAAATTCTATAATGCAGTTTTTAAGAGGATAATGGAAGGAATCAAGAATGGTTCAAAACAGAAACAAGCTGCTTGACTTATTTGTAGGAAACCTGTCAAACGCGGTTCTGCACACAGTTATGGAGCGCAGCTCGTCAGATGAGGAACTCAGGAAATATTATGGGAAAGAAGTTTTGAATTCTATGGAAATAGCCAAGAATTACAGAGAAAAGATAAATCCAATAGGAACAGCACTTCCAAAAAATGATGGCGAGAATGTGAGAAGGAAAGTAATCGAAAGAGTCAAAAATGGGCTAAATACGAGGATTGCAGAAGGCTACGAAAACATTAAGCTTGAATTAGTTGAAGAAGTTACCGATAAGATTCTGGCTGATTTGAGGGTTGTCAGCCAGTCTTCGTCAACTTAGCCACAAAAAAGCCCTCAGTATTGTTGTCCTGCGGCCAAATCCTGAGGCACTTCCTGACCTCTGTGCCGTAGACGCTTTTTTCAAAAGCGAGGACAGGACTGCCGCGGTTAATTTCCATTTCTATTTCCTCCAATTTTGCCGCGGCGGGATATTTTTGCAGCAGATAATCAATCACGCCCTCGTTTTCTTCCGGCTCAACCGAGCACGTTGAGTAGACAAGCGCACCGCCGCTTTTGAGCAGCGAAAATGCAGTTTCTAGCAAAATTTTCTGTTGCCCGCTAAGCCTCCTTACCATTAACGGATTCCAAATCCTGAGAGTTTCAGGGCTTTTCCTAATCGTGCCGGTGCCGGAGCACGGCGCATCCACAAGAATCCTGTCAAACCTTGTGGCGAGCCTCATGAGCTGCTGGCCCCTTGCCTGGCTCTCAACAACATTAAAGGCGCCAACTCGTTGCAGGTTGATTCCCAATGGCTTCATCCTGTCACCGGTGACATCATTCGCAATAATGATTCCTGTATTCTGCATCATCGCAGCCATTTGTGTAGTCTTGCTGCCTGGAGAAGCGCACATGTCCAGCACGGTTTCACCAGGCTGCGGATTCAGGACAACAGCTGGAATCATTGAAGCTGACTCCTGAATGTAAAAATAGCCGAGCGTGTGCTCAACAAGGTTGCCAAAGTCAGTCCTGTCGCCCTTCACCCAGAAGCCCTCAGCGCACCACGGAACCTGGTAAAGCGTGAATCCCTGCTCCTCAAGCCGCTTCTTCACATCAGCAACTGTTGCCTTTAGCGTGTTGACACGGACGCTTTTGTTCAAATAAGAAAGCGAGTGCTGAAGGAAGCTCTCATATTCCTCATCGCTGCCAAGCAGCTGCCGATAGCGCTGCTCAAACTCTGCCTTCACTGTGGCGCGGGCTTTTTCTGCGTCTGCCAGGGGGGTTAACTGTTTGAGCTTCTCAGTTTCAGTAGTTGCCATAAATACGAAGAAAACTGGCGAGTGTTAATAAAAGTTGCCCTGTTAGCGCCTACACACTTCACCCTTTATTTCCAAATACTGCCTTGGCGTGAGCTTGGCACTCCTCGCGCTCTGGATCTGGCTGTTGATTATGACGTTCTGCTGCCTGCTCCAGTCTTTTGAAGGGTGAGTCCGCACATACTCTGCCCAGTACTCCACAAAATTCATCCTTTCCTCTTGGTTGTTTTTTCCAGGCTTAAGCCATTTCATTTTCAATCTGCCTCTTTAATAACTCAACCTTGGCTTTATTGATATGGCCCTTAAATAAGTTTTCAATATAAGCTGCATCTTCCAAATCCTTGTCAGATTTAAGGTAATACCTCTTATAAGCAATTTGTCTCTCAAGCGACGATAGCTTAATTTTGCCTTCTTTCATTACGACTGTGAGAGAATCAGCAAAAGCCATTACAGCAGATTTTTTCTTTGCAAACTTAACTTCAAAATTTGGGATAGTTATACCTTCATCGGCAAACCTCACAGAAAGCCCCTCCTCAAGGTAGCTGTAAACTTCATCAGCACCCTCCGCATTTAAGCACCAATAGCCAGCCTTCTTCAAATCCTCATAAAGGGCATTAAATCCAGCCTTGTTTATTTCCTTGATAAAAATATTTGCATCTTCTGTTGCTCTTGACCTTCCGAATAGTATGGAGACATAGCCGCTTACAATTACATAATCAGCATGTTTTTCTAAAATTTTGATGAATTTAAGCACAAATTTGTCCAAGTCATTTATGATTTTGTCCAGTTTTATCGTCTTTGCGTCCACAAATTCCATATTCCTAATGTCACTGCCATTTTGCATATAAATCTTGTTAGAAACGCCGTATTTAAACCCTAGCCGGGCATTTGTCCAGTGCAAATCGGTTACGCCGATTGCACATTCCGCTGCTGCGGAATTGTGTCCAGTGACATGACCCCTTTGCGAAAAGGCCCAAATCGTTGCGACGATTGGGCACAGTCGGCGCAAGCCGACTTGTGGTTGATCCAAAACTCACTGCTACTTGAGCATCTTCCCCCATAGGCCATCGTACCAATTTTCATACAGCCGAAACAACGAAAACTTTATATATGCATACACGCATACATGCAGTTATGACAAAGGTGATTTCGCTTTCGGACGAAGCTTATACAACACTTAAATCCATGAAGAAACAGGGTGAATCTTTCTCAAAAGTAGTTAACAGAATAGCATCAACAAAAACAGACATCATGGAGTTTGCAGGCAAATGGCCTGGCGGCAAAGAAGAGCTTAACAAAATAGAAAAAGAAGCTTATGCTGCCCGGAAAAAATTTAAGCTGAGAACGGTTGAGTTCTGATGCCTTGCCTTGATACGGACTTAGTTATAGCGTTTCTGAGGGGTGACCCATCTGCTATGGCGAAAGTTAAACATCTTCGATTGGCGTATGCAGGGTGGTATGATATTTCAATAACATCCATAACCTTATGTGAGTTGTATAGGGGAGCATTCTTATCCAAAAGTGTATCGGAATCTATCAAGTTCCTTAACGAGTTCCTTGAAAGTGTAACATTACTAACTCAAAGCAAAATAAGCTGTTTGATCTACGGTGAAGATTACGCAGAACTGAAGAAGAATGGGATTATGACACAAGACTCTGATTTAATGATTGCCAGTATATGCAAGGCAAATAATGTTGTCTTATTAACCAGAAATGTTAAGGACTTCAAGAATATTCCAGATATGGCTGCAAGGATAAATAACTGGTAAATCATTTCAATATTTTCCCCATGTAAGGCCCGTCGTAACCGTATCCGAGCTTCTTGTAGTATTCCCTTGTGCCGACTCCTGAGATCACAAGCATTTTGTCCATGCCGTTGTCTTTTGCAATTTTTTCTGCCGTTGCCATGAGCTGCTTCCCGAATCCCCGGTGCTGCAATTTGCTGCGTGCATCCGGCTCGTTTCCTATGGCAACCGCTGTTGCGTAAACGTGCAATTCACGTATTATTGCTGTTGTTGCTGTAATTTCCGGCCTGAGCTGCTGTGATGGGAACCGCATCCTGCAAAACCCGATAAGGGCATCTTTGGCGGGGTCTTCTGCCGCGATGAAGAATTCCTTTGCACCACTGCCCTCGTATTCTGCGACTGTGATTTTGCTCTCGCCGCTCCAGCCCCGCCTGCCAATCTCCCTGCACCGGATGCAGCTGCAGATTATTCCCTTTTGCTGCTGCTTTTGGAGGACATATTGGCGCAGGTTTGTCCTGTCAATGCCTGCTGATGTGACAAAAGTTGGAATGTCGCGGTTAACCCGCATTATCCTGCACCATTTCGGGACAAACCGCTTGAACTCGCTGATTATCTCGGCTGCCTCTGCTGTTGTTATTGGGGTGAATTGTCCCCGTTGCCATTGCAAATACAGTGGAGTTCCCTTGATGACGAGGCAAGGATAAATCTTTAGCATGTCCGGCCTAAAGTCCGGATTGCTGAACAGCTCTTTGAGCCCCTCCAGGTCACTTTCCCTGGTGCTGCCGGGCAGGCCAAGCATGTAGTGGGCATTTATCTTGAAGCCGAGGTCCTTCAGCTGCTGCAGCGATTCTTTAGTGTCCTCTATTGTATGCCCACGGTTGGTGAGCTTGAGCTCCTTCTCGTAAACTGACTCTATTCCCAATTCAACCCTGGTGCAGCCCAGCTTCAACATGTGGTTGCCATGCTCAGCCTTTCCCCAGTCTGGCTTTGTTTCAATCGTCAGCCCAATGCAGCGGACTTTTGCCTTTTCGTTCAGTTTTTGCTGGCGCAACAGAAAATCAGAAACGCTTTCACCTTTGCTGCTGCCATAGTTGTTGTGCCTTTTTAGCTTCAGCATATTGTTAGTTACTCTTTTCACCCGTTCCTCATCCTTGAAATCACCGGGCATTTCAAAGAATGATTTATAGTGCTGCAAATCAATTTCATCGCTGCCCCCGCTGAAAAACTCTGTGGAAAAATCATTCATCGCCTTATAGACATAGCCGACAAACTCTTCCTTGTACTCTACCGGCATCCACGGGAATGTGCCGCCCTGGATTATGAGCTCCACCTTGTCAAATGACTGGCCTGTAACCGCATACTGCTCAAGCCGGCTGAAAACCTGAAGGTAAGGGTCGAAATTTGCGCGAATTGCCCGCATCGTGGCCGGTTCCCTGCCTGTGTAGCTCTGCGGCACGTCGCCAAAAGCAGACTTTGGGCCGCCGGGGCAAAATGTGCAGCGGCCATGCGGGCAGCCGTACGGCTTTGTCATTATTGAAATGCTCGCAATCCCTGAAATGGTCCTAACGGGCTTGATGCCGAGCTGCCGCCTCAGCCTGCGGGCATCAGTTTCATGGATATTCAGGAATACCTCTATGTCGTTAGGTATCTTCTTCAGGCCGTGCTTTGAAGCAAGCCTTATCTTCAGCCTAGTTGCAGAATCCTTGTCAAGTCTCTTCTGCTTCAGCTCGCTCACAAGCTCGGAATAAAACCCATTATTCATAGTGCACTGAGAAAACTGCGGCGGTTTATAAACCTTGTAGAAAATAAAGAGAAAGAGAGGGCGCCGCGGGCGGGAATCGCACCCTGATTGTGCAAGGAGTTGCACCCGCATGACCTTCTTAGGAAGAAGGTCAATCAAG
Source organism: Candidatus Woesearchaeota archaeon (assembly GCA_023269295.1). Taxonomy (GTDB): domain Archaea; phylum Nanobdellota; class Nanobdellia; order Woesearchaeales; family UBA10216; genus UBA10216. The sequence goes on from JAHFTU010000051.1 coordinate 5,997, forward strand.
AAACGTTTTTGGATTGAACCTTTTGCTTGCAAAAGGGTCACGCAGAGACTTTTTCTGCATCCGCGGCAGCCCCAACACCCTTCTATTTTTATTCTAGATAACTTTTGCTAAAGAAAAGTTGAAAATTTTTCACCTAGACTGAATACGTTTAAGTAACTGCCGTAAACTTTTCAAAAAATTCAGGATTTTTTGAATATCTTCCTATACTTCCGAAATTTTTTAGTGCAAAAATCGAATAAAAGAGAAAATATTAAATACTAGTTACTCGTTTTAGCTAAACAACGAGGGGTTGGACTCTTGGGCGGAGACTGTTTCTGCCTTTTTCTTTTTTGCCATTAAATTCTAGTGCAACAGTCCGGCCAGCCTTGGTGCTACTGCGATGAAAAGCATCGCATTTACCAGGAGGCTGCTGCCCACGTACGCCGCAGCATAAGCCGGCTCTTCACCCATAAGCAGGTTAATGGGGCTTGTGATAAGATAGTAAACTGCCACCAGCGAAATGCCAAGAATCTTAATCGGCACCTGCGAGAAAGCATGGGCAAGGGTGGCAATTATAATAATGCCTGCAAATGAGACGACAATCCTGAAGTCCAGCCTCAGCGAGAAAAGCTTTGCAAAAAAGGTTGAAGCTAGTCCTACAAAAATCCCGGCAGGCGCGCCATAAGCGGCTGCTGTCAGTATTGTGCCAAGCTTTACAAGGTCAAGGTGGAGCGGTGTCCTGACGTAAGCGTTGTATATTTCTGCCACGCTCGCCGCAAAAATGAAAACCAGCACCCAAAAGGCCATCCTTGAAGCGGCAAAAAGCACTAGAAGGAAAGCGGCGGCCAGAATCGCAATCCTGACTCTCTTGTCTATCTTTTTGTAATGGCTAACCACGCTGCTTAGCGCTTTCATAAGCTGCGCGTGGAGTTCCGGCTGCTAAATAAAGGTTTCCCTCAGCTGTCAGTAGCCCTTTGCTTCGCTGCCGAGGTATTTGAAGACGCTGAGGACTGCCTTGACGCCCTCGCCGGCTGCCACGATTATTTGCTTCTCCGGAACATCGGTAACATCGCCGGCAGCGAATATTCCAGGAACAGAAGTAAGGTTAGTGGTGAAATTCTCGGTGTGAATGGCTATTTCGTTCCACTTGTTCTTTTCAGTGAGCCTGTCAAAGTCAACGCTCGGGATGTAGCCGATTTCAACAAAGACACCCTGCACGCTTACGTCCTTTTCACTGCTGCCCTGATTGAATTTTACGCCGCTAACTGATTTTTCGCCCAGGATTTCTGCGGTTCTGGAGCTGTTAAAAACTGTTATCTTTTTGCTTTTCCTTATGCTGCCAATCATAATTGCATCCCCAATAAGCCCGGGGTTGATGTTGATGATGTAAACCTTCCCTGAATATTTAGCGGCAAGCAGGGCAGCGTCCATGGCAGAATTGCCGCCCCCGATAACTGCAACGTCCTTGCCTGCGAAGAGCGGCGCGTCGCAGGTTGCGCAGTAGGTAACGCCCTTCCTGTACAGCCTGTCTTCCCCAGGCACGTTAAGCTTCCTGGGCTTTTTGCCGGATGCTATGAGCACTGTTCTCGTTTCGTACTTTGCTGCTGCTGTTTTCACGACAAAATTCCTGCCGCTTTTCACAATTCCAATCGCTTTTTCGCCCTCCTTAACATCAATGCCGTACTTGCTTATGTGCTTCTCGAAAAAGCTGGAAAGCTCGGACCCGTTTGTGGCAGGGAAGCCAAGGTAGTTTTCAATGTCAGCGCTTATCGCTGTCTGGCCGCCAATATTCTCTGCAATGACAACAAAGCTTACCTTTTGCCTGGCAGCATAGACAGCTGCTGCAAGGGCAGCCGGGCCTCCGCCTATTATGACAAGGTCGTACATTTTACCAGCACCATTTTTTATTTTTTTGACTTCTTCCGCATTTTTTTCTTGGCGGCAGCTGTTTTTCCATTTGATGACTTTTTAGACTTTTTACCACCAACAAACGCGCCATGCAGCCTGCAAACGCAGTTGCCCCTGGCACTGTAGCACTTGCCGCATTCATCTTCCAGCATGAAGCCGCAGCTGGGGCACATCATCCTGTGATGGGAACGGTAACCACAGCGTCCGCACACGTATAGCTTAACCATTTGCAATCGCTCCTGCTATGGCAACTGCAGTAGGATTTTGGCTTTATAAGCTTAGTGTTTAAGATTCACGGCATGCTTTGTTATTTTAAGGCTGCAGCTGTGGTGCTTCTGGCACCAGTCCTGGCATTTCTTGGCAAGTTCATTTGTTTCGTAGGAAAAGCCGCACTCTTCGCAGATGTAAAACTCCCTTTCTTCGCTGCCTTTAGTAAGCTTCTTAACCATTTTCCCGGCAGTTGCAGCATCTGGCATGATAAATTTTTTGCAACAGCAGCCCGTTGCCGCTTGGCGTGCTCTTTGTCTGAGTTTGACCTATATTTGCGGCTACAGAAATGTTTATAAACAAGAATTCTTTGGGTTTTGTGTAGTTAAGTGGTAATATTGGAGGGGTGGTAGTGATGGACAAAATGAAGCTATTGGAAGAGCTAAAGCAGCGAATAATGTCAAACAGCGGCATACAGGATGAGCAGCTGGCTGCAGAGATAGCAAGAAA
>JAHFTU010000052.1 GCA_023269295.1 Candidatus Woesearchaeota archaeon
GCAGCGATTACAAGTCTCCTGCTTCGGGGGCTGCAGCGCCAAAGTATGATGCTTCTGAGATTGAAAAGGCCGCAGGTGCAGCGGCAGCCGCAACTCCGGCTGTTGATGAGTTTGAGCTTCTCGCATCAAAGCTGCCAAAGGAGGCGCAGGAAAAGCTCCGTGACATCAAGAAAAAGCTTGACAAGTTCAAGTCAGCTGCGCTGGCAAAGTTTGACAAGTACATAATGGGCATAGCCCTGCTTCCGCCGCCAGTCCCGCCGCAGCCGGGCGTGTTTGCAGAGGGCCAGCTTCCTCCCACGCTGCAACCGCAGCCAATTCAGCCAGAATTGCAGCCACAGGGAGAAAATGCTGCTAACACACAGCCAGTGCAACCACAAGTCCCTCCTGTAGATCAGGTAAGCGTTCTGGTTCTGGTTGATGATTCTGATAGCAAGAAGATGACTAAGGATGAGCTGAAGAACAAGCTTTCAACAATAATCCAGGGGATGGCTTCTGAGGTTGACAAGAAGCTTGCTGTGCAGTGCCTCCTGCTTTCTGAATTGTGGCAGAACTGCTATGACGCAAAGTATGACTTGCTGCAGCTTATTGCCTCATCCGCGCCAGTGTATGATACTGGAATGCTCGCGGCGTTGAGGATTTCCGAGATTCACAAGCAGATGGTCATCAGGAAGTTTGAGCGCTACATAGTAAGCTATGTTCTTGCAGGCTCGCTGATTCAGGGCAGGGCTACTGAGAAATCTGACATTGATGTTTTCATAGTTGTTGATGATACTGATGTCAAGAGGATGAGCAGGATTGAGCTCAAGGACAAGCTCCGTGCCATAATCATTGGGATGGGCATTGAGGCAGGCGAGATGACTGGCGTCAGGAACAAGCTGAACATACAGGTTTACATCCTTACCGACTTTTGGGAGTCCATCAAGGACGCCAACCCGATTATCTTCACATTCCTCAGGGATGGTGTTCCCTTGTACGACAGGGGGATTTTCATGCCGTGGAAGCAGCTGCTCCAGATGGGCAGGATTAAGCCGAGCTCCGAGGCAATTGAGCTGTATATGAGCTCTGGCGAGCAGCTTCTTGAGAGGGTCAAGGTGAAGCTTCGCGAGATTGGCATGGAAGACCTTTTCTGGGCGATAATTACGCCAACGCAGGCAGCCATTATGCTGTACGGCATTCCGCCTCCGACTCCAAAAGAAACTCCTGAGGTGGTCAGGGAAATCTTTGTGAAAAAGGAAAAGCTGCTTGAGGAGAGCCACATTAACACTCTTGAGGCTGTCATCAAGCTGAGGAAAGAGCTTGAGCACGGCGACAGGAAGGACATTAAGGGCGATGAGATTGACAAGCTCCTTGCTGATTGTGACAAGTATCTCAAGAGGATAGACCAGCTCTTCAAGGAAATCCAGCAGATAAAGGAAGAGGAAAACATAATCAGGCTGTACGACACTGCCGTTACCATGATTAGGGATGCTTTGAAGCTTGAAGGCGTTGAGAAGGTTGATGACGCTGAGCTCGTGAGCACTTTTCAGGATGAGCTTATCAGCAAGAACCGGATTCCGGCAAAATACCTCAGGATTCTCAACGCCATAATCAAGGCCAAGAAGGATTACGAGGCAAAGAAGCTGAACAGGGCTGAGATTGAGAAAGTCAAGAAGGATTCCACAGAGTTCACGACTGCGCTGCTGGAGTACATCCAGAGGAAGCGTGGCAGGGAGATTGAAAGGGCAAAGATTCGCGTCAAGCACGGCAACAACAAGTTTGGCGAGGTGCTCCTGCTTGAGTCGGACGCGTTCATTGTGAAGGACGTTGACCAGGCGCAGAAGGAAGTTACCAAGGCAAAGGTAACCGAGGACGGCGGCCTTGCTGCAGTTACTGAGTCAAGCCCTGAAGAGATGGAAACTGCATTGGCCAACAAGCCCATCCCTCCAAAGACATTCATCAAGGAAAAGCTCTTTGAGGACCTCAAGCGGATTTTCGGGAAGGACATTGAGATTCTTGTGAATTATTGAGTTATACCCTAATTTTCATGCCTTGCTCCTCAAAACATCTTTCTGGCCCATAGGTCACGCTGACGCCACCTTCTGTTAACTCGCCTATGTCAAAGGGGTATCTCGTTCTTGTTTCTACAAGCACCTGGATACTTAAGGTCTTTGTTGAAGGATAGTCTTTTGGAACTTGCACGATTGCAATGTCAATAAGCTTGCCATCGTAAAAGTCCCTTATCACAAATGAGCCTCCATAGGGAACGAATTCTTTGCGTTTTAGTTCCTGGCAGTCCATTCCTGGAATTTGAATGGGTAAGGGAACAGGCGTGGGGGAAGTTGATTTTGCGGGCGTGTTTCCGCAGGCGCTTAAGATTATTTCAAGGGTCAGCAAGCCTCCGATCAGGAGCTTTTTGGGTGTGATTAGTTCAATTAGGCTTACCATTTTAACCTTTGTAATCCTGCCGCTGCTCTCCTCCGGTCCGGTATTCTCCGGGACCGCCTCCGCCGCCGGAAGCGCTGTAGCCTGCGCCTTTTCCTGCTGCCGGGCCGTACTGCTCAATCTTTACTGTAGCAGCGGGGTTATTCGGATTATTTGCTTTCGTGCTCTGTCCGGTCACAGTCCATTCAGCTCCGCAGTTGCAGCCCACCATAGCGGTTTCCTGCCTGTGGGACATGCCTCCGGTAACTGACTGCTGGGCACCATACAGCTGTGTGGGCTGGCTCTGCGAGGATTTTTTCTCGTACTCTATTTTGGCACCTGCCTGGTTGTCCTGTTTTTGCCAAAACTGCTTGTCGCTTTCGCTGAAATCACTGGTGCCTGTTAATTTTCCCTCAAGGCTGCTGCCTATTGACTGCGCGATGAACTCGCGCGAGCCTACCTGATGCAATTCCACAGAGCTTCCGTCTTCATGGTGGTGCATTGCCCTGATTTGCTCCTCGGCAACTGCCACGAAGCGCTTGGGGTGCTCCTCTGTGACCGTATCAGTGAGCTCATCGCCATGAGCATTCTTGTTCGGAAAGTCGTCGTTCCTGAATCTCATTTTTTCACCATTACCACTGGTCGTTGCAGTCGCGCATGTAGCCGCAGTTTGTGCAGATGGACTTGCAGTAAGTTTCCACCATTGGCTCGCCGCACCTTGGGCAGCGTTCCATCTCGTATAAAGCAGCAGTTGCCTTATTCTCGGCCTTTTTACTGTTGCTAATGTTTGTTTCGCTTTTTTTAGTCTCAACCGCAGCATGCGCCATAGCAGCAAGTGAAGCTTGTGCGCCTTATTAACTTTTTGACCGCAACCCGGCTGTATAAATTTTATATAAAACTATATTCCGCTTTACCACTAAGTTTATTAAGAATGAAGCCCTGAGCGCAGCTAGTTAATGTTTGAAGTGTGGGGGAAGTTTTTATGCAAACTGGTTACAGGGTCTGCGATGTAATGACGAGGAAGCCTGTTGCCGTAACTCCGCAGACAAGTGTCAGGGAATGCGCAAGGCTCATGAGGGACAGCAAGGTGAGCTCTCTCGTCGTCAAGGAGGGCGATACTTTGCGCGGGCACATAACAGATGATGTTCTCATCAGGAGCGTGCTTGCTGATGGGCTGGATGTTAACAAGACAACGGCAGCCGAAGTGATGATTGTGAAGGTTCCCACAATTGAGCCCAAGAAAGACATTTATGAGGCCCTCATGGTGATGCATGACTATGAAATCAGGCAGCTTCCTGTTGTTGACGCTGAGAATGGCAACAAGCTTGTTGGCCTTTTGACTCTTAAGGATGTTCTGAAAATCCAGCCTCAGCTTTTTGACTTGCTTGTTGACAAGATAGTGCTTAGGGAGGAGGAGCAGAAGCTTACAGGCAACCGATACCAGCTTGAAGGAACTTGCGACAACTGCGGCCAGTTCTTCCCGAAGCTGTACGAGGTTGACGGCGACTTTCTCTGCACAAAGTGCTCCACCAGCAGGAAGAAGTATGTTTCAACCATCGGGTTCTAGCTGCTTCTCATTCCTGATGCGCCAATCCGAAACGTTTATAAACGATTTTTCCCAAAAAGAGTGGCATGGCAGAGCATGGAGGGGCAGCTGCCCCTAAAAGAGGGTTTCTACAGGGCATTCTGCAAAGCATCCCGATAGTTGGCGCCAGAAAGCAGGAGGAAGGCCTGCCTGCAAAGGGGCCTGTGCCTGTGCACAGTGTTAAGGTCACCCCATACGGCGAAAAAAACAGCAACGAAGGCTTCCGCAACAAGATTAAGTACAGGGGCATGATTGACCTTGACAAGCTTTACAGGACCATGGGAGTGTGGTTCAAGCAGCGGAGGTTTGAGTTGCACGAGACGCTTTACAAGAGCAAGCCCCCTGAGCTTGAAGTCCGGTGGTGGGCAGAGCGCAAGAGGACAAACTATGTCAGGGAAATCATTACAGTTCATATGCATATGTGGGGAGACTACAATCTTGATGTGATAGTGGATGGCAAGAAGAAGAAAATGGCAAAAGTAAGGATGATCATTACGCTAAACTGCAACGCTGAGGCGCCCTATCCTGACATCTTTGGCGAGCCCCGCTGGACAGGCACCAACATTGAAAGGAGGTTGCTAAGGGTGTTCCAGAACTGGGTTATGGCGAGGGAAATGGGAGCGCTTTACTGGGACAGGCTTTATTATGAGCTTTACGATCTTAACGCCTTAATCAAGGAAACATTGCAGTTCGGAGCTAGGTAGCAAAGCAAAAAAAATGCAGTTGGCTGATGAAAAATGTCTGAAAGAAGGATTGTAATTGACCATATGACGCTCTCGTACGAGGGGCTTTTTGACCTTCACGAGCTTTACTCCCTGATAAACCAGTGGCTGAAGGACAAGGGATTTGACCTTAGGGAGCAGAGAAACCAGGAGCAGGTGCGGCCAAGCGGGAAGTTCATTGAGGTTGAAATGCTGCCCTGGAAGAGGATTACAGACTATGCTAGGCACGTCATTAGGCTCAACATAAAGGTCCTTAACATGAAAGACGTTGTGGTGGAAGAGGATAACAAGAGGGTGAAGCTCAACAAGGGCACGATAAGGATGGTAATGGACGGCTACCTTGACACTGATTACGAGGACAGATGGGAGTCCAAGCCATTTTATTTCTTCATCAGGACGCTGTTTGACAAGTTTGTGTACAGGACCTACAGCACGCAGTACGAGGAGCTTCTCGTGGAGAACTGCCTCCAGCTTCACTCAACCATGAAGGCATTCCTCAACCTCTACCAGTACGAGTACGGCATGATGCGAAGGCCCGAGCAGCTCAAGATGTGATCACACAATTAACTTTAAATAAGAACTTCTTAACCAGTTGGATTGACCCTTTTTGAGAAGGATTTTTTGGATAAACCCTTTTCCGAACGGGTTTTTGATAAACCATTTTGCGAAAAAGGTTTGCCGCGGTCGCATAACCTGGTAGTGCGTCAGTCTTGAACTGATTTATGGTCAGGCAAACTGATGCCCGCAAGGGCTTCGGGGTTCAAATCCCTGCCGCGGCGTTCAATTTCAATCTCTGTGTTTCATAAAGTTTTTATAGTGATTTTTAACCCACCAGGATGTGTTGAAATCATGACCAAAGGCAATGCTAAATCAAAGCCAGGCAGCGAAAAAGAGGCATCCCATGGCAGCGAGGCTCAGGGGCAGAACATGCTTGCGGGGCTTTTCCGCAACAAGCTCCTTGTAATTCTACTGGCTGTGTCCATAGTAACCATACTTGCATTAACCTGGGGAAAAGTCAGCAATCCTGACCGCTCGCTTGAAAAGCTTGACACATGCAGGGCCGAAACAGACATGGCAGCCAAAAACAGCTGCTACAGGGATCTTGCCTTTTCCGTTAACAAGACTTACTTCTGCAACAAGGTTTTCAACTCATCAAAGATAACCGAGAGCTGTTTTGCCAAGCTTGCTGTTGACGCAAACAGCAAAAAGGAGTGTGAGCAGCTGCGCGATGTCAAGGCAAGGGGATATTGCCTGAGGGAGTTGGCGATTAAAAAGATTGAGCTGCCCCTATGCGCGAATATTGATGACAATTTCTGGAAGAACAACTGCTACAGCCAGCTTGCGCTCCTGCTAAAGAAGCCTGACGCATGCGCAAAAATAGAGGATAACCAGCAGAGAGCTGACTGCTACCTTGCAGTTGCCAAGAACATCAGTTCAGGGCCGACCTGCGCTTACATCCCTGACGACCTGAAGAAGGACGAATGCTACCTTGCTGTAGTCACAGCCAATGGCGACAGGCTGCTGTGCGAAGAAATACAGGACATGGGCAAAAAATGGACATGCTACCACAGGGTGGCGGTTAAGACAGGCGACGCAAGCCTCTGCAAAAAGATACCCTCCAACTTAAACCAGAACTGCTTTGACGCTGTAAAAAACGGGGCGCAGAAATAAGGTCTTGTAAACACTGGCTTTTACTGTTTCTGTGACTTACTGCTCTGCAGGTTTTTCTTCCGCCCTTCCCTGAAGATAAGTCTCGTATGCTGTCACAAGCATGGCAATTATCACAGGGCCAATTATGAATCCAACAATCCCGAACAGGTTCACACCCCCTATTATGCCAAGAAACACGAGCGCAGGGTGAATGCGCGCTTTTTTTGCGATTATCCTCGGCTTCAGCACATTGTCAATGCCGCTGACTATAAGCAAACCATACAGGAAAAGGCCCAGCCCCCTCAGGAATACAAGATTATCGCCCGAGTAATAGCCATTTAGCATCAGCAAAGCTGAAGCCGGCAGCCATACGGTAAAGGGGCCAAGGAAGGGCACCAGGGAAACGATTAGCGTCACAATGCTCCAGATAATAGGCGAGGGCATGCCAAACAGGTAAAACCCTATGCCCGCAAGCACTGCTTGCAGTATGGCGACGATAACCGTGCCGTAAATCACTGCCGAAGCTACCTGATTGAACTGCCATATAAGGGCGTCTTGCCTGTGCTTCTTAAGCGGGAATCCCACCTTTATCTTATCAACAAACCGCGCGCCGTCCTTGAACACGTAATACATTATGAAGAAAACCATAAACAGGTGGAGTACGATGCCGGGCAGCGAAAGAATTGCTTCTGTTGTCTTCTTTACGATGAATTCAGTGCCCTTTCCAAGCGTGTTGGTGAGCGAAGCCTTCAATTTTGGATTCAAGTCCTTGAGGTTCTCAGGAACCAGCTTGCACAGGGCATCTTTGTTGCACGCCACAGACTGGGTGCCCCCTTCAAGGTACTGCTTGGTAACCACAAAGGCCACGCTGACCTCGGTTGACAGCTTGTTTGTCACAAAAAAAGCAGGCACGGTGATGAGCAGCAGGACAACCACTGTCACCAGAAGGGCAGAAACAGTCCGCATCTTCAGCCTGGAATTGACAAACCGGTATGCCGGATAAAAAATGTAGCTTATTATGAGCCCGGCAACTATAGTCCTGAATATTGAGCTGATAACAAGGGCTGCCAAGAACCCAAATATGACCACCAGCACAACAGAATACCTCACCGTAAGCTTAATGTTTCCCACCCTAGCCTTGTCGCGCCTTTTGCCTGGTTTCCCAGACAGCGTTTTTCGTAACTGTACACCGATAAATTTTGCCAAATTTTCAGAAAACTAACTTGTTGAACATTATAAATCTTTTGCATGACCCCTTTATCAAAGCGGTCCCCAAGTCGCGGTTGCGACTGGGCCCAGTCGCAAGTCCTGCTCCGGCAGGACTGCGCAGTCGGCTACTGCCGACTTGCGACTTCTGTCAACTTGGGAATCGGAAAACTAAAAAAGGGTTGATCCAAAAGCGCAAAAAGCAGTAGTTTTTGATTAACCCGCAAGTCGCTTTGGCGCAATTCCGCCACAAGCGGAATGCGCAATCGTGCTTCGCACGATTTGCGACTGCGCACAATCGAGTGCTCTCGATTTGTGTTTTTTCTAAAAAGGTTAAGTGGGCTCGCCCAGATTCGAACTGGGGACATCTTCCACGTCAAGGAAGCATCATAACCACTAGATCACGAGCCCGAAACTTGATTACTTTGGGCTGGGCGTGTAATTTATAAAACTTTTGCAGCCACACATCAGCATCAAAAAACGGAAAAAGAAAAAGGAAAAAGTACCGGCGGTTCCGGCACGATTACTTGCGCTCGGCAAGCGAGAATATTGCTTTCAGCGCAACAACTATAGTTGCTGGCACAACAAACTCAAGGATAGCGACGAGCATCGCCTGCAGGTACGGGCCAACCTTCAGCACGTCACTGTATACTGTGATGCCGAAGCCCGAGACAAGCACGAGCACAACCGATGCAAGCAGGAACGAGTTTGTTTCCTTGGTTGTGACGTTTAGCAAGCCAACAATCGTTCCCAGCAGCACAAGGAATGAAGTTACTGTTGTCAATGCTGGGTTTGACTTGTCTGTCAATAACAATGCTCCTGCGATTATGGCAACAAAAACGCCCAGCAGAAAAGCCCAGCTGCCGACAGCCTGCAAAGAACCATCAGAAGCCCTTACCATAGAAGCCCTCACAGCTTTAGCCATTTTTTAAACACCCTCCTTTTTTTACTAATGCTTTGGCCCTGGCAGCCCTGTGGTGCCAAAACCCTTT
>JAHFTU010000053.1 GCA_023269295.1 Candidatus Woesearchaeota archaeon
AGACCAGACCAAGTGGGCGCCGTTCTGGACAGTCCCAAAGATATACGGCAAAGGCAGGCGCATCCACCCAGGCAGGCACACAGCAGTTAAGAGGCACTGGCGCAGAACCAAATTGAAGGCGTAGGCACATGGCATGACCCTTTTGCGAAAAAAAAGGTTCAATCCAAAAACGTGATAAACAATGGCAACGGTTGAAAGGACACTAACTATAAACGTCAGGAACCAAGTAATCAAGGTCCCGGCTTACAGGAGAGCCAAGAAGGCAGTCACAGCAGTGAGGGAATTCCTGCAGCAGCACATGAAATCAGATAACGTCAAGCTGGGAAAATACCTCAACCTGAAGCTCTGGGAGCACGGCATCAAAAACCCAGTCTACAGGCTCACAGTTGTTGCAAAGAAGGACGACAAAGGCATGGTCACGGCAGAGCTGCCCAACATACCTATCAAGAAGCAGAAGCCGGTGAGGACTAAAAAGGTGGAAAAGGTTAACAAAGAAAATCATTCTACAACAACACAATCCAAGTCACCTGAAACAGAGAAAATGGGGTCAACTACCTCTTCAACTGCTACTGGCAGCACATCAACTAAGAAATCCTGATTCTATCATATATTTTATAAATAAAATTGACTTTCCACAATATATGAAGATTCTTGAACGGTTGCTGTCGGAATTTGATTTTAGAAAGGATAATTATAGAAACACAGAAGTAATCAGTCAGGCTGAAAACAGAATAAAGAATGGCCCCCTATACGCAGTTGCGTTCATGTTTATACCGCAAGCGTATTTTTTTGGGAAGGCAGGTGTAAGAGGAGGAATCGTTGGTGCTGCGACCGGCGCAACCATTGCATATATAACCGGTAACGATATGGCATCTGGTATGAGTAGTGGAGCACTAACTGGAACTTTGGCAGATGTATGCCAGCAGACGGTCCGAGGTTTAGTTTACGCAATACATAAGGGCAGAGCCTTATCAAAATTACGGAAAAATGAAACACAGACTGAGTTACGCAATAATAGTCTTTATCAGGCTTATTTAGCTGTGAATGAAGATAAGAGAGCATAGCACAAAAATCAAACGCCAACACTGTTACTGTGTGCGGTATTGCTTGAAACGCAGAGATTTTCTACAGCCAACCACCGTAAAATAAACACTAAACGAACGCAAGCTTTATATACTTCTAGTGTATAATTATCAACTTAAGGTGTATAATCAATGATTTTAACCGAAAATGAAAAGTGCGTGCTTCGCTTTTTGGCGGCAAATGCGGCAAGGGATTACTCAATTAACGACGTTGCCAAAGCATGCGGCATCACCCCAAACGGCGCCCATAAGATGCTCACGAAGCTTGAAAGGGAAGGAGTGCTCAAGGCAAAGAAGATAGCAAACATCAAGGCATACAAGCCGGACTTTGAGAATGAAAGGACATCCAAGGTGTATGAATTGGCTTTCATGCCCGATGAGCTTCAAGGAAGGGTTAAGCTAAGGGCAGAAGACCTGAAACAGCTGAGGGCCGTAACAAAAGCCTGCATTCTTTTTGGCTCCTACATAACCGCAAAGCAAAAACCCGGAGACCTCGACGCACTTTTCGTAGTAGAAAAAAACACTTTTGAAAGCTATAAAAAGGCACTTGCCAGGGTTCAGGATATTACTCCGGTTAAAATTCACGACATAGTCCAAACAACCAGCGACTTGCAGCAAAACCTGAAAAAAAGTGACCCAATTGTAACAGAGGCAATGCACAAGGGTTTAGCCCTCTGGGGATTTGACACAATCGTTAAGGTGATCAAGAATGCCGCAGAAAAATGATAAGCTAGAAAAATGCTTTGACGAAGGGAAAAAAGGCGGCGAGCGCCATCAGGGAATAAGAGAGACAAAACCGAGCAAGGAAGCAGAAAACGGGCATTTAGCAAAAGCTCTGCATAACTTCCGGGCAATGGCGGATTTTCACGGTTTGCGATACAGTGACTGGTCAGCCAGCGCAGCATTCTACACGCTCTACCATGGCCTTCTGGCAATTCTCGCTAAACAAGGCTACGAGTCCAGAAACCAGTCATGCACTTTTGCATTAGTTGAGCACCTAATCGCAAAAGGAGAAGTAAAAAACCTTACAGCCGCAGACATTAAAGAAATCTTTGACAAAGAAACTACAGAAAACCTCGAGCATAGCACAAAAATTCTGGACATCAGGGAACGGATGCAATACTCAACACAGACCAGTTTAGCTGAGGAAGAATTCAAGCTTCTCAAAGCACGAACAAAGGAACTGCTTGACAAGATACGCCTGGAGCTTGAAAGGTAATGAGAAAGCTGCAAAGCAAAAACCGCAGAAAGAGAAGCCAGCGAAAAATGCTGAAGCTGAAAAAACAGAGGCCGCAACAGCAAAGGAAGAATCTAAACCAGCAACAGTAGCCGCAGAAAAACCTTAACTATACTTTATTGCTTCTTCTTAGCAACAAATTTTTGGTAAACTAGGATTCCAACACCAATCACAACTAATATTATAGGAACTGTTGCCGAAGGAAGCTGCCCGCCCCCTTCTTCAAACCTTGCTGCCTTCCTGCCAAAACCTAAAAGGGCCAACCCAAGTGTGATAAACATCCAAGGAATTCTGGCTTTAAGCTTGTCCCAATAGCTCATGATAACCCCAGGCAGCAAACTAATTTAAATACTTTTGCAAAATAACTTCAGTAGGAATGAAAGCTGATAAAATAAAAGAGGATGTACAAATAATTGAAAGCGCTAAAGAGCTGCTGCGGCAGAACCGCAGGACAATAGCTGGCTACACCTTCACAGTCCCCTCTCCGTACGAGTACAAGCACCAGTGGCTGTGGGACAGCTGCTTCCACGCCATTGTTTTGCGGCACTTTGACACCGCTGCAGCAGAGGAAGAGCTGAGAAGCCTTTTAGATTCACAGCACAGCGACGGGATGATACCGCACGAGAGCAAGTACAGCCTGTTCGGCCACCTTCTCCCGTTCACAAGCCGGGTCACCCAGCCGCCTTTCATTGCCCGGGCTGTCCTGGACGTTTACCGGAAAGGCAGGAACAAGGAGTTTCTCAGCGAAATATTCCCGAAGCTGGAATCATACCACCACTGGCTCAGGCAGCACAGGGAAACGGACAATGTCCTCAAGGTCGTCGAGTCAGATGAAAGCGGCGAGGACAACTCAGTAATGTGGGATGACGAGTACATAGCGCCTGTCCACAGGACATACCTGAGGTGGTTCCCGACCTATGTACCCCTGTTCCCGCAGCTGGCTGCGCTGAAAAGCGTAACAGCAACATCAGCTTATGCTGATGCGCTTGAATGCATGGCAGACATTGCCGGGATTTTGGGAGATGGCAAAGCAAGCAGCAGCTTCAGGAATAAGAACAGGAGGGTAATTGCCGCAATGGCAAAAGTGTTCAGGCAGAAAGACGAGCTATATTATAACTTCACCCACAGCGGCAAGCTGATACCTTACAAGACCCACTCAATATTTTCGCCATTGTTTGCAGCGGCGATACCAAGGAAAGAAGCCAAAATGCTTGTTGAAGAGCACCTGATTAATCCAAAAGAATTCTGGACCAAGTTTCCGATTCCAACAGTCGCTGCCAGCGAGCCAAAGTTCAATCCGCAAGGCTACTGGAGAGGCCCCATGTGGATGAATATCAACTGGATGCTTCACCGGGGATTATTGAGATACGGATTCAAAGCTGTTGCTGCTGAGCTGCTGCAAAAAACCCTGGCTGCGGTTAAAAAAAGCGGCTTTCGCGAATACTATAACCCCCTGACCGGCGAAGGCCTCGGGGCAAAGCAGTTTGGGTGGAGCACGCTCGTTGTTGACATGATAAAAGGCAGCAAAGGCCAATAATCTGGCATTTTAGTAATGCTTTATAAAGAGGGGCTAATTTTCAGCCTGTAGTGGGCATAAAGCCGGAATACCGGGATGTCCACTAATGGTGAGAGAACAATATTATCTGTAATCACTGCTATTGTTCTCAGTCATTTAATTTAAACATACAGAGGAAAAATACAATGAAAATAGAAGATTTGAATCTGAACCCACTGCTGCTCAAGGCAGTCAAGGGCATGGGCTTTGCTGAGGCAACGCCAATACAGGAGAAATGCATTCCTGAAATCAGGAAAGGCCACGATGTTGTAGGGCAGTCAAGCACTGGCTCGGGAAAAACAGCTGCGTTCGCGCTGCCGATACTTGAGAAGATAAGCTCTGGGCAAGGAATCCATGCACTGGTTTTAACGCCAACAAGGGAGCTTTGCGTGCAGGTAACTGACGCAATAAATGAGTTCGGAAGGTACATGCACATCCGGGCAGTAAGCGTTTACGGCGGGGTTGGCATCGAGCCCCAGATGAGGGCCATAAGGACAGCAGATGTTGTCGTCGGAACGCCCGGAAGGATTCTTGACCACCTTGAAAGGAAAACCATCAAGTTTGACAATGTCAAGTACCTGGTGCTGGATGAGGCAGACAGGATGTTTGACATGGGATTCATCGATGACGTGGAACGAATAATAAGCCAGGTGCCGAAAGACAGGCAAACCATGCTTTTCAGCGCAACAATCGGCGCAGACGTGCACAACGTCGTCAGGAAACACATGCGCACGCCAGTAACGATAAAAGGCGAAATCTACGTTGACAAGAACCTGCTAAAGCAGGTCTATTATGACGTGAAATCATACGACAAATTCTCGCTTCTCGTCCACCTGCTCAGAAAAAGCACATCAGGCCTGGCGCTCATCTTCTGCGCCACAAGAAGGGAAGTTGACACAGTCAGCAGAAACCTGAAAATGCAGGGCATGAAAGCAATGGCAATTCATGGAGGATTGACACAGAACAGGAGGCTCTACGCGCTTGACTCACTCAAGAAAGGGCATATCAACGTCCTTGTGGCTACAGACGTTGCAGCACGAGGGCTTGACATAAAAGACGTCAGCCACGTCTACAACTACGACGTCCCAAAGACATCAGAGGAATATGTCCATAGGATAGGAAGGACCGCAAGGGCAGGCATGGGCGGCGATGCTGTGACGCTGCTCTCAGACAGGGATTACGAGAACTTCAGCAGCGTCCTCAGGGACCGCACGCTTGACATCAAAAAGGCAGAACCTCCCCAGTTTGAAAAAGTCGCCTTCGTAAGGGTCCAGCGCGAGTTTAGGGGAGAAGGAGGAAGACCGCAGCGCGGCAGCTACGGAAGAAGCGGATACGGGGAAGCCAGAGGCCGCGGTGGCTATGGCGAGCGCTCATCTCCATACGGCCACAGCAGAGACAGCAGCAGCAACTATGACAGAAGCAGCAGCCGGAGCGGCGAAAGACGACCTTACAGAGGAAGTGGAAACCGCAGCGGAAGCCACAGCTCCAGCCAGGGCGGCCAGGGCAGGGGAAGATATAACATTAATGTGTGAGTCATATAGCAGGGTCAACCAACTCGTAAGTCAACTTTTCTAAGTTTGCAATTAACTGTAAAAAATCTTTACCTTCTTTAGTGACAGACACAATAAACGGGTTTCCTTTTATACCATCGCCTTTAAGTTCAATTAAGTTAGCGTACTGATTTTTATGTAATGTATCCAGTATTGAGTCTTCTCTTATTTTTAAAAGCGTGGACAATCGTTCTAATGTTGATCTGTCAGTCTCTTTGATGATTGGCAGATATTTTACCATTGTTTTTGTAAAACTGTGCTTAAGAAAACCATGCAGTGCTCTCCTTCGTCTTTGACTATGGATCCTAAAAGGAATAAGACCCTCAGATAAGAAGATTTTGAAGAAGGCGTGCAAATGAGGCCAGCTTTCAATTACAAACATTTTGTCTTGCGCGTCTTTCCACAAAGGTTCTGTGCCACTCGTCTGCAAGATTTTTCGGAAAAGCTCTTTTTCCTGTTGGCTGTAACTAAGTGTTATCTTGTGCAATCCCTTTTTACTGATTTGAGCCCCGCCTTCCGCCGCTAACAGGCCGTTTAAGGCATGCAAAGCATTTCGCTGGTTAAGATTCTTTTTTACTATTTCAAAAACATATCGAAATATTAAAGAAACAACTGTTTTGTCTATAACAATCCTTAGATTGCCCGAAACATCTGTGTTCAAGACAGATTTTGAAGAATTATAAAATTGGGCGTCATTTAACCCTAACGAATTCTTCCAGTATTCCTTTGCATCACTAGCATTCTCTAAGTTGTGCAATAAAATCCTTGATCTCCACAAATTCTTCGGGATTCGCAGTATGCTCTCGAATTCATTCATTACGAATTCATGGAGTTCTGGCGACTTATTGGCAAAATATAGTTTGTAAGCATAGTGCCCGTCACCATGAATTAAAAACAACAGTTCTATCAGTTTGGGTGATAATTCTATAAATCTTGGTACAGTAATAGGCGTTTTTTGTTTACGATAAACTGTGATAAAGCTAAGTGACCGGGGAATAATCTTAACTTCTTTGTCATAATTGACCATTTGAGCCAAATCAATTCTTCCGTCTTTTAGGGCAGTTAGTTTCTGTGCCTTTGCTACTACACTTATCTGGATAGCTTCATGATTCCTTATTCTCAGCACGTCAACAAAAGCTCGAGGGATATGTATTCTTCCCCATCTATGTATTTTCGTTGTAAATTCGATTTCCTGAGTTTCTCTGCAAATCCTAATCACGACTGCTTCACCACTGGCTATGCCCGCAAGCCTTCTATCTTCGGCTGGGAAGGTAACAAAGGGACGAGGTGTTTCTGTCGTAATAGGGTGCCGAAAGCCATAAACCGACTTTTCGTGTTGATATAAAAGCGCAAAATCAGACGAATGCACAATCTCTTGATAGTACACCAGCTTACCTTGCATTTCTAAATGAGGAATGGCTTCACTTGCCCCATCCAGTGCTTTGCAAACAACAGTTTCCATTTTTTCTTTATCTTTGAAATCTTGAAAGAACGAGTTTAAATACGTTAGCCGGGGAGATGCCCAGTGTCCAGTGGAAAGCTTATTAAAAGGCTTCCAATTCCAAAAAGGCGGAGGTGGTTTAGTGAACGAAAATCTTTTGCCTTTTGAGAAGGAGAAAAGAAGCGTACTTGTCAAGCGAAAAGATGCAGTAACGTCTGACAAGCATGGCTGCAGGCCTGAAGACCGCAGCACAGAAGAGCTGGTCAACTACGGCATCGTAAACCTTGACAAGCCGCAAGGGCCAACATCGCACCAAGTAACTTCCTACGCACGGGATATTTTGAAGGTAAAAAAAGCCGGTCACTCTGGGACTCTAGAGTAAAAAATTCAGAGAAATCCCAACGTGACAGGCGTTTTGCCAATAGCCATAGGAAGGGCAACGCGAATCGTGCAGCTGCTGCTGACAGCAGGGAAGGAATATGTTTGCCTGATGCACCTGCACAAGGACGTTGACGAGAAAAGGCTGCGCGAGGTTTGCACAGAATTCACAGGCAAAATCCAGCAGCTTCCGCCGGTGAGGAGCTCGGTAAAGAGGCAGCTGCGCGAGAGGACAGTGTATTATTTTGAAATAATCGAGATTAGTGGAAAAGACGTCCTGTTCAGGGCAGGGACACAGGCAGGCACTTACATAAGGAAGCTTGTCTCTGACATTGGCACCAAGCTGGGCGGGGCGCACATGGTTGAGCTGCGCAGGACAAAGGTCGGGCCGTTCAGCGAGGATGACGGAACACTGGTTACGATGCATGACCTTGCTGATGCTTGGCATTATTACAAAAACGAAGGCAACGACAAGTACATCCGGCACATCATTCAGCCTGTTGAAAGGGCAGTTGCGCACATACCGAAAATCTGGATAACTAACTCTGCTGTTGAGAGCCTTTGCCACGGAGCTCCACTGCACATGCCAGGGGTTGCAAAGCTGGAAAGCGGCATAGAAAAAGGCGACATAATCGCCATAATGACGCTAAAAGACGAGATTGTTGCGTATGGGAAAGCCGCAGAGAACTCCCAAAAAATCCTGAAAGACGAGAAAGGGCTTGCCGCCAAAGCTGAGGCGGTGTTTATGAGGGAAGGGACTTATCCGAGAATTAATTCTGATTCTAATCAACAGTAAACAAGTCACTGTTGTTGTCAACCTTGAACAATCCGAGCCTTGCTCCTGCATCAAGCCATGCATGTGCGTAGCTAGCGGCTGCGATTGCTGTCAGGACATCGCCTTTCTTTGCAAAGTGCCTTGAATCACTAAGATAATTTTTTGCCATCTGGAGGAAGTCGGCTGCTGACTTGTACTCCCTTGAATTCTTGTCTGCTGCTGCTATTCTTACGAGCGTCAAGGCTTTTTCAGTCATTGCAATGTATTTCTGCAGTTTCTTATCTGCAGCGATTTCCATGTTGGTGTTAGCTTTACCAGCTGTTGCCATAGCAAACCGCGAAGAAAACGCGCTTTTAAAACCTTTTGCAGTGCTCACACAAACTCCGTTGGCGATTTCTTCCTGACAACAACTACCAGCTCCATGTCCAGTTCTTTGTTGTAGAATATAGCCCAATTGTTGAATTCCGAGCGGCTGCTCAGCTTGACAAGCTCGAGATTGTACTTGCTTGCCACATCAAAGATTTCTGGCTTGA
>JAHFTU010000054.1:0-5234 GCA_023269295.1 Candidatus Woesearchaeota archaeon
CCTAAAAGCAGCCATAACAGCTATTGCTTAAAAATTTTTCCTTGAGCTGCTAAGCTGCCTTTTAATGGCCCTTTGCAAAGTCAGTGATTGAGCCCAATTCAGCTTGGACATCACTGCCCGTATCACCGTAGCTGATAAGTATCTTGTCCAGATTGTTAAACACATAATTCCCAAACTCGTTATTCTGTTTGCCGTTTACGTAAAAAGTAAGCGTTTTGCCTTCCGCGCTGCAAAATTGAGGGTTGTCAGGCAGGGTTAAGCATGTCCCGTTAAAGTCTCCTCCTATGCTTCTAAAAAACAGCCACAGCGGAACACCCTTTGCATGCATGTGAAGGACATCGCTTGTTTTTTCAGGCGCTACTGCACAATCCCGCGAAGAGCGGGATGCGCAATCGGGCGAATCCCGATTTGCACCCTTGTCAACGTGAATGAAGCTGCTGGTAATGTTTGCGTTCATGTTTGACATGTCCATTGCAAAAGGTTCCAAATAGAACTGTTTTCCATCAACGTACACTTTCCAGTCTGCATGGATGTGCTGCGAACCCAACACGCCAATAGTTGATGATGGGTCCATGTTGCACTGCAGCTGGCCAGAGCTGATGCACATCTCAACAGGCATGCCGCACGCGTCACACCTGCCGTCATTGTCCTTGTCCATAAACTGCTTTGCCAGTGCAACATCAAAGCCGGTTAGTGACATCCTGCTTAGGCGGGCATTCATCTTAGGCGTGTCTGTGCCTAGCTGCTTATTGCTACCCTCACTGCTTTTTTCGCTGCCGCCTTTTTGCAGATTGGAGAAGGTCGCGACTTGTGAATAAATTAATGCGGCCAGAACAACTGCCAGCAGTCCATACAGCATTATTTCCTTATTTTTCACGTTTGCCTGCCCTTTTGCCCTCTTTCGTTATCTTCTTTGAAAATTTATCTTTAAAGAACAAAATTATGCTTAGTGCTACAAGTGCGCCGCCAACTGACCAGAATATTAAAGAGAACTTCTGAAGCGGCTGGAATGGCACTCCAGCAACAACCAGTCCGGAGTTAAAAACGAGAAGCTTGCCAGGCATACATCTTTTCTTGAGGTAAACAAGGAGAGTTATGAGCAGCAGTACAACCGCCGCAGTCCAAAACGGCACTGTAACTTTTGTCAGGAATAGCAGGGGCATGCCAACAACTGTAATCCCTATGAGGCTTAACAGCGCGATTGTGCCCATGCACAGGTTGTGGCAGACCTGGTAGGAGCCCAAAAAGCTCGTGACCCCGGACAGGCTGCCGGCTGCTCCAACAAGCTTCTCCCTTGCACTTTCTGAATCTTTTGCCCTCTTCCGTAAAACAGGCAGAGCCAAAGCAGATGCGGAAGTTTTCATTTCCTTCCGCCCTTAAGCTGGCTCCTCACGAAGTAAAAAAGCAATGCAACGAAAATAACAAAAATTACGCCTGCAACAACGTTAAACTGCTTCGTGTTCACAAGCACAGCATTGCTCAGCTGCTCAGCGAGGCCGGTTGTGCGGACAGCGTAATGCTTTGTGATGTAAGCAAAAGCAGCAAGCCCAATAAGGATTTCGGCAATCGCCATGATTTTCCTCGTGTTGTGGCTGCTGACAAGTTTAGTAATGACAAACCGGTGAATAATTAATACAGCTCCAAAAACAAAAGCAAGAAGGGCTATCATCCCAAGCAAATCCGCACCAGTTATTGCAGTAGTGCCGCCGTTTATTATGAAAAAAGCCCCAAGGAAAGCCATGAGCAGCCCTGAAACCATGTTTGTGCTTGTCAGCAGCAGCTCGCTTTTGCCAATCTTAAGAGTGAGATTGAATCCCTGCAGCAGCCTGCTCTGGGAAATGTTAAACTTGTCATACGCAAAAGCAGCCACAAAAAGTGGAATCGCCAGCCCAAGCGCATAAAAGAAGAGCAGAAGGGCTGTGTAGAGGTAGTTGTGGAAAACAGCAGCCATCGTAAATATGCCTGCAATCACAGGGCCGATGCAGGCAGACCAGCCAACCGCAAACAACGCACCGAAAAGAAACGTTCCGGAAGCGTCTTTTGGCAACTTTGTCCTCCATTGGATAAACGAAAATCCCTTCCCAAAAAACATGAGCAAGCCGAGGAACACTAGGATTATTCCAGCTGTCTGGACAAGAACCGAGGCATCCCTCTGGAATGTGACAAAAGAAACCTTGCCAAGAGAAGTCAGCACAATTCCAATTATGACAAAGGTCAGGGAAAAACCAGCGAAGAATACCAGCATCTCAAGCGTCAGGTTCTTGCGGCTCTTTGCTGTGGTGGCAAGGAATGCAGGCAGCAGGGCGACAGTGCACGGAGCAAGAAAGCTCAGAATGCCGCCAAGGAAAGCGATAAGGAAGGAAACGTTCCTAAGAGTGGACTCTGCCACTGACTTATTGTAATCCGCAATCTTCTGCAGGTTCTGGAAAGGAGTGTTTGGGGTGTTTTGAGCCTGAGCCTCAGTAACCGATGCCACAAAAAGAATCAGGAGGAAGAGGGCTGCAGCCAATGCTAAAAGTTTTGATTTCATTTTCATTCAAAAATTATTCAAAAACTATCTTTATCTCGTCCTTGTCCTTGGGCATGTAGTGGTCAAATTCGTTGTTTGGAACGCCATTGACGTACATAGTTAAATTGCCCTCTGGGCCGTTGCAGCTGTCAAAGATGCACTGGCTGTTGAAAGTTTTCCTCCACACCCTGTTGAAGAAGTATCCCAGCTGCATATTATCAACAGTAGGGCTGTCTACCTCCCAGTGCAGGATATTATCTGTTGCGTGTGTATGAACAGGATTGTGAACCGAGCCAGAAAGCCCAAGCCCTTCAGGAATCGTTACCAGCTTCTCCGTAATCGTTATTGTCACGTGCGGATGCCAGTGAATGGGCCCTTTCGGAATTTTCGCAGCAAAGGCCTTCTTGTCAAAGTTGTCCGCTGGAATGTTATCACCTGTTGCGCCGTCCTTGCCACTGTGGCTTTTCCCTGCAACCACAAAATATGCCAAAATAACAGCCACTACCAAAACGGCAACTATTATTAAGCCCTTTTTCGATTTCTTCTTTTCAGGTGCCCCAGCAGGCTGGGCAGTGTGCTTTGCCTGCCTGTGCTGCTCAAGGCTTTCAGCAGACTGAACCTCCTTATTACAATCGCTGCAAACAAACTTTTCCATAAAAATACGCCTTCTGATTCAGCTGGTTCACTGCTGAGGCCCTGACCTCTCGCAATTAAATATTATAATCTTTCTCTTTGCAGCCTCAAGATGCAGATTTGTCCCCTGAACATTTACGGCAAAGCTGTCAGCAGCAAGCTCATCCTCTGCAATGGCGCTGCCGCCCAAAAAGTTTGCAAGCCGCGCAAACGGCGACAGAAGCCTTGCAACATGCCCGGACAGCCGCATAATTGAGGCGCCATTCTTTATGTGGGCAAGCTCATGGAGCACAACTGCCTCAAGCTCCTTCCTTGACAGGATGTCAAAAAGCCCTGCGGACAGGAAAATCTTTGGCGTGAGCAGCGAAAACGAAAAAGCAACAGGCGCCGCAGTATTGAGGATATATAGTTTTGGCTGCTTTATCGCCAACGTCACTGCGTGCCTTTTAGCAAACCGGTCCAAGTAGCTGCCTTGCAGTGGCAGTGATTTGCGCGCATGCCTTTTTACAAAAACAACAGGAACAATTGCCAAGGCTATAACTGTGGAAATGGCTGCTGTAAGGCCAAGCATAGTTAATATTGCCTTTGCCTGGTCACAGCCGCTGAAGTAGCTCTGGCACCCCCTGAAAAAGATGAAGAACAGGAACGGGAACACAAAAGCGAAAACGTGAACGTACAAAAGCGAAAGCCGTTGCCTGGTGCTTGCTGTTTTAAGCCTCCTCAGCATAATGAGGGCTGCTATTGCTATAGTGAATGAAAGAGCCACTATCCCTGATTTCAGGGGGCTTAAAAAAAACGCGATAGTACATTCAGTGCACATAACAAAGGCCTCGTAAGCATCCCTTTTTATTGTTTATGAACCACTACTTCCTCTTCCCTTTCACAAACCTCTCGTTAAAGTAGCTGACAGCGACCTCGCCGAACTTGCTGATGAGCTTGTTCACGGTTTCCTCAACCACAGACGTCTCAAATTGCTTCCTGTTTTTCTTTGGAAAATACATGTACCTAAGCCCTCCCCTCGCAGCCTCAATCTTCCTGTCCACCACGCCCTTCTCAAAAAGCCTGTCCAGAATGACGGCAATGCTTGTCAGCGCAACTTTTCTCTCCTTCCTCAGCAGCTTGTAAATGTCCCTAACCCTCATCTGCCTGTCAGGCCAAAGCACATCAAGAACGTCGCTCTCAAGAGGGCTCAACACGTCAAAATTCCCGGAACTTTTTATCAGTTTCATAGCTGCCACACCCCTCTTTTCGCACCAACTATAAATATTTTTCTAAAGTTGTAAAGCTTTACAAGCGAAAAGTTTATATATCTGGGCTGGAAAGCGCGTAAAGTCAAAATGGCTATAAAAAAAGGCAAGAACACCGGCAAAAAGGCCGGCAAACGTATCATCATAACTGCTGGCAAATACAAAGCTCCCGGCACGCCCAGCACGGCACTGCTTGTTTTAACCGCAATTGCCGCGGTTTTTCTCCTCGTAAACCAATGGCAGATAATGGCATTGGCAAGCGCGGCTGGCATCGGTGGCATTGGTGGAGGCAGCTCTGCTTCAAAAGGGACTAAGCTCACTGTTAAACTATCTGGGGATATTGTGCAGGATGCCATAAAGGCAGTAGTGCCAACAGGCACACCCTCTTATGGCGCCGAGCTTGGCGTAAGCTTTGACGACCCTGTCAACAGCCTGAACATACTTGCCAGGCTCGACAGTCAGGTGCCAACAAGCTCACTGACTGAAGAAGAGAAGGCGCGGTTCATAAATGTTGGAACAAAGATAAGCTGCGAGTTCTGCTGCGGCGCACCTTCTGTTATAGACAGCACCGGCAGGAGCCTGTGCGGATGCGCACACGCAGCATCATTCAAGGGGCTCTCAAAATACATAATAAAGAACCATCCCAATGAGTGGACTGATGACGAAATCCTGCTTGAATTAACAAGGTGGAAGGCGCTGTACTACCCGAAGAACATGGTTGAAAAAGCTGTAGCTGCGCTTGAGAACGGCCTGGAGCTCACGCCTGCGGTGCTCAACGACAGGGACCTGCTCAAGAAGATAAAAACTGGAGACACAACAAGCATTGGCGACCTGCCAACCATGGT
>JAHFTU010000054.1:5334-8473 GCA_023269295.1 Candidatus Woesearchaeota archaeon
AAGCTGTAGCTGCGCTTGAGAACGGCCTGGAGCTCACGCCTGCGGTGCTCAACGACAGGGACCTGCTCAAGAAGATAAAAACTGGAGACACAACAAGCATTGGCGACCTGCCAACCATGGTAGGCGGATGCTAATGAAAAAGTATATAATGTGAATGCTGGGAGGTGAATGCAAATGTCAAACATGAATAAGATTTTGCCGATTGTGCTCGTAGCGCTGATACTGGTTTCTGCAGTGCAGGCACTACAGCTCAACGCGCTCAAAGAAAAGCTCGTTGGCGGCAAACTTTCAGCCACAACAGCGCCATCTGTTCCGAAGGCAACTACAGGAAGTGGCGGCGTCATAGCCAGTTCTGGCAGCAGTAAGGCTAGCGCACCAAGTGGAATCAACGAACTGCCATCCATGGTTGGCGGATGCTAGATAACCAGCAAAGCTAAAAAATCAGCGGGGTTACTTGAATGGAAGAACACAAAGAGAAGAAGGAACACAATCCAAAAGATGCCAATGCCGGCGAGGCTTCAACTCATGGCAGCAGTGACCACGGCAAAAAAGAAATAAAGATAGCTGTCCCGGAAATCAAGGGGCTTAACTGGGCCACGATTAGCACAGCAGCAGCCATCATTCTCCTAATCATTGCCGTTTTCCAAACATATAGACTAAACAGCATCAGCGAAAGTTACGCAAAAATGGAGGCAAAATCAGCAGAGCTCCACAAGCTGCCTGCCGTACAGGTAATTGCAATTGACACTGACTGCGCACAGTGCACACCCATTGCAAGCATATTAAGCACAGTCACTTCAGCTCAGGCAAACATAACCCAAACTACCTCGCTCAAGCCAACTGACCTGAAATCCCGGCAATTAATATCAGAATACAGCATCAAGCGGCTCCCAACAGTGGTCGTGACAGGGGAGACTGGCAAGCTCAAGCTTGCCGATGCTGGCTTTGCGCAGGTTGGCAACGCGCTAGTGTACACCCAAACAGCCCCGCCTTACGTTGATGCCGCAACTGGCGCCGTGAAAGGCCTTGTGACGCTTACTCTTGTCAACGCTTCGGGCTGTGCAGAGTGCACTGACCTTATGCCTGCACTCCAGCAGCTGCGCGGCCTCGTCACGGTCAAAGACGCCAAGATAGTGGACAAAGACAGCGCTGATGGAGCCGCCCTTGTTGAGAAATACTCAATGTCAAGGCTGCCAGGAATCCTGATAT
This sequence comes from Candidatus Woesearchaeota archaeon, assembly GCA_023269295.1. Classification (GTDB taxonomy): domain Archaea; phylum Nanobdellota; class Nanobdellia; order Woesearchaeales; family UBA10216; genus UBA10216. The sequence continues at coordinate 6,544 of JAHFTU010000054.1, forward strand.
CCAATGATGTGGCAGAATACCCTGTAGCAAGCCAGCTAGCAAAGGCAGGCACGCCAAAGCAGGACGGCACAATTGCAGTCGGCGCAAACCCGCCCTACTTCAATACCTCAACCGGAAAGGTTGACGGGATTGCCAGCCTCATACTGCTAAACGACAGCAGCTGCGCGCAATGCTACGATGTGACAATGCACATCCCAATCGTAAAAAGAGGCTTCCAGATATACCTCGGCTCAACAAAAGTTGTTGACGCCGGCAGCGCAGAGGGCAAAAGCCTGATTTCAAAATACAACATAATGGCAGTGCCAACAATACTCCTGACTGGCGACATGTCGGTCTACGGGCAGCTCAACGCCATCTGGAAGACAGTGGGCACAGTGGAAAGCGACGGCACCTACGTGTTCAGGGCCATGAGCGCCATTGCAGGAAGGCCCTACATGAACCTGACCACAGGCAAAGTGGAACTGAATCCGGCACCGCAACAGCCGCAACAACAATAGAATCGGCTGCAAAACTCAATATGCTTAGTCGCAAGCAGCTGCCCGGTAGCTGTGTCCTGTTCCCTATTTGTCTATGTTTTGCAGGAATTCAGCGAGTAGCTCTTCCTTGATTCGGTAGCCTGTTTTCACCAGTTCGAGCACAAGATACTTACACTCGTGCCGCTTGATGTTTCCCCTGAGAAGCTGTTCGTAAATTACTCCTATTGTCCCTTTCGGGTGCAGGTCCAGCAGTTTTGCGATTTTTCTAGCTTTTCTTTCATCGAGCAGAATTGTTCTCACCCCTTCCGCCACTGCAAGCGAAATAGCAGCTTTTTCACCATCCCCCAAACCATCAGGCAGGTTGCGGAGAAGTTCCGGTCTTTTTACCGTGGCGCTGTTTTTTCTGAGCCAGTTTTCAATAAGCATGCCCTGTTCTTTTTCTTTGTTCCTTCCGATAACCTCACCAATGACCTGTTCAGGAACAAGCAGTTGGTATCCTTTGAGAAAGTCCAGCTTGCCTATCTTCGCAAGAAAGATAAGTGGAGAGCTGTTGCTAATTATCTTCATGGTTACAGCCCTTTCAAATCGTCTTTGAGTTCCTCGCTGCTGTAGTCCAGGTACAATTCTTCCTTTTGTACGAGCTCAATCATTTCAACCAAGTCAATACCAAGCAGAACGGCTGCTTTTTGGAGGCTTACCTTCCTCCCCTTGTACTGAAGAAGGATTTTTCTCTGTTTTTCTTCGGCAAGCCCCCGCTCTATGAGATTGCGAAGCAGGGTAGCCCTGTCCATGTTGCTCTCAGATGAAAATTCATCTAGCTGCCTTAGCACATCCTCGGGCACCCGGGTAGTCACTGTTGCTGTCATTTTCTCACCACCGTATCTATTTGCACCATATAGATACACTTATACTTAAACTTTGCGGTTTTTCAATTTTTAAGCTGAACAACCACAAACAAATAAGGAAAAGACCTCAAGCAGTTAAAGAAAAATTGTCACAATGGCAGGCCTACTCTTCAAACCGGCCCTTGACCTTGTACTTGTCAGAAGTAAGGATTTTCTGGAGCTCGTGCTCATAATCTGCGCCTGACTCTTCTTTTGACACAAAAAGCCAGCGGTAAGTAATATACGCGACCACTGCCGCCAGTACCCACATTGCAATCCTCTGCTGCCAATCAGCCATCTTAGGCAACTCTGTGTGGAAGCAAATATTTAAAGCTTCGCTTTATACGTTTTTTCCGATTGACCGCTCCCAAGTCGACAGCAGTCGACTGGGCCCAATCGCGACAGCGATTTGGGTTTCACAAAAGGGGTCATGCGAAAACTTTAACTACTGCAACAGCCATTAACAGGGTCATGGCGAAAAGAAAGAAAAGGCCAAGCGATACAGGCAAGAACCGCCATCTTGACGAATTCTTGAAACAGCTGCAGATTGAAGATGAAAAAAGAGGCAAA
>JAHFTU010000002.1:0-22848 GCA_023269295.1 Candidatus Woesearchaeota archaeon
CTGGACTCTGATTTGCCTGAGGCAATGACGTCGTCTATCCTCAAAATCATGCCGGCTACCTCACTTGCTGAGCTTATGGCCTGTGTTTTGACCTTGAGCGGCTCAAGCACGCCCTCTTTCCAGGCATCCATCACCTTTCCTGTGAATACGTCTATGCCTGCCCACTTCCTGCCTTTGTCGTGCTGGGCCTTGAGCTCGGTCATGAGGTCTATCGGGTCAAGCCCTGAGTTCTCAGCCAGTGTCTTTGGTATGATTTCAATTGCCTCGGCGAACGCTTTTACTGCGAGCTGCTCCCTTCCTGAGAGCGACTCTGCAAACCTTCTGAGCTGCATTGCAAGTTCTGTCTCGGTTGCGCCAGCTCCAGAGACCACTTTTCCGCTTGTCAGCGCTGAGGCAACGTCGCCAATTGCGTCTTCAACTGCCCTTTTGACTTCGTCAGCAACGTGCTCAGTGCCTCCCCTGATTAGCAGGGTGACTGCCTTTGCGTTCTTGCACTCCTTGACAAATGTCATGTCCTCGTCGCCAACCTTCTTGGCTTCAACAACTCCAGCTGCGCCCAAATCAGAAGCTGAGAGGTCATCCAGGCTCGTGGCTATCTTTGCGCCGGTTGCCCTTGCGAGCTTCTCCATGTCGCTCTTGCTTACCCTTCTGGCAGCGTACATGCCTTTCTTTGCCATGAAGTGCTGGGCAAGGTCGTCAATGCCTTTTTGGCAGAAGACAACGTTGGCTCCTGATTTTGCTATCTTCTCCACTTTTTCGCGGATTATTTTCTCTTCCATGTCAATGAAGCCCTGGAGCTGGCTTGGGTCTGTAATCTGTATCTTGGCCTCTGTCTCTGTGCTTTTGACTTCAACAGCAACGTCAATCAGCAGCACTTTAGCATTCTTTACAACGTCAGCCATGCCAGGGTGGACTTTTTCCTTGTCAAGAATTATGCCTTCAACAAGCTCAGAATCCTCCACAGAGCCGCCAACCTTTTTTTCTATCTTGATGTTGTCCTTGTTGACGACCAACTTGCCGTCCTTCAGGTCAGCTACGTCCCTTACTGCCTTGACTGCAAGCTTTGCTAGGAGCTCTTTTGCCTTTTCAGCGCCCTTGCCTGTCATTGCAGTCATTGCAATCTTTTCAAGCATCTCTGTGTCCTTGTCTGTGATTGGCTCTGCCATTTTGTTCAGGATTTCAAGCGATTTTTCAGCGGCAATCCTGTAGCCCCTTACAATAAGGGTTGGGTGGATGTCCTGCTCGAGCAGGTCCTCTGCTTTCTTGAGCAACTCGCCTGCGATAACTACTGCGGTTGTTGTGCCGTCGCCAATCTCAGCTTCCTGGGTCTTGGCCACTTCAACAATCATCTTTGCAGCAGGGTGCTCAACATTCATTTCCTCAAGAATCGTTACTCCATCGTTGGTGATGACTATGTCCCCGAGGTTGTCAACGAGCATCTTGTCCATTCCTTTAGGGCCAAGCGTTGTCCTCACTGTCTCGGCAACTGCCTTTGCTGCCATGATGTTTGCCCTCTGAGCCGACCTGCCGGTTGTCCTCTGGCTGCCTTCAGGCAAGATAAAGATTGGTTGTATCTGGTTTCCCATTTTCTTCTACCTCCGTATGATCGTTTTTTGATTGACCCCCAAGTCGCCTTTGGCGACTGGGCCCAATCTTGCTTTGGCAAGATTTGGGTTTTTCCTAAAAAGGTCATATTATCCAAAGTATTCCTGCTTGGCTTCTTTCTTGCCGGCCTTTCCTGCCTCTTTCTCAAGCTTTAGCAGGGCTGCTGGCTTGGTTATCTTGCCGTGCCTTTTCTCATACCTTGCTATGTTTTCCTTGAGCACGTTGATGAACTCAAGCGCAAGGTAAGGGTCAAGAAGTATGACGCTGTGGCTCATGATTAATCTGGGCTGCTGTGACGTGTTTCCGTCAATCCTCGGCGCAGTCCTCGTGAAGTCAATGACAAACCGAAGGGGGTTATGGCTTACGCTTACCTGGTCTGCGAAGAACTCTGTGCCGTTCTGCACTTCAACATTAACCTGCTGCTGCCCATCAGTCTGTTCCATTCAACTCACCCTTTGCGTTTTTATCAGAGCTCAGCCATTCACCGCTGCAGCCACACCCGCACCGACGGAGAACCACTAAACAAAACCCCAAACCTGCAGAAAAGTAAACAACAGGTTCTATTTAAAGTTAACGGTTTTGAATCAGTAAGTTTTAAAAGCTTATCATGACACGCATTAGGTTATGGCGGACAACTATGGTTACTTCATGAAAGCTGACCTGAGCGGTTACCTAGGCGAATGGATTGCCATTTGCGATGAAAAGATAGTTGCTCATGGAGCTAGTGCTAAGAAGGTTTTTGAGGAAGCGAAGCACAAATGCCCAAGCGAGAAGCCTCTCCTAACGCGCGTGCCTGAGAAGGACACAATGATTTTCTAAAATGGCAATTGCATTCAGATATAAAAGCGTTAAGCGTCCTGACGGCAGTTTTGTAAAAGCACCTTTAGTTCCTGTTACCTTTATTGGCAAGGAGAGCTTTGATACATTTGCATTAATAGATTCAGGAGCTGATATATCTGCTATGCCTAGAGAAACTGCCGAAATTTTAGGACTCAACATTAAAGGTGAGGTAAGCACCGCATACGGAATTGGTGGAAAAGTAAACTCAATTCAGACAATTACAACGCCCATCGCCACCGGCATAAGTTCAACCAGTATCTGATGATGGTCGCCGTATTGTTCTGCACCTTTTTTCCCTAATCTTAGCTTAAACATTCTTAAATTAAGCATTCCAAAGTTCATTCTGGAAGTGCTGGGTTAATAAAACTTTGCAGGGTCATATGGTTTTGAACGGTTGGTAAGCCACCTTAACATTTCCGTGAGGCGCGTTTATAGTTAGCCTGAAATCTGATTTCGTTGGCGGGCTAGTTTTTCCTTTTAGTGGCGCATAGACGTTGCCATTTGTTCTTGCCATGTTTTCCACTGTTGCTGTGCCAGCACTCACAACCAGTTCTATAGATTCTCTTAGCACTAAGTTAACGTTGCCGTATTCAACGTTTATTTGCCCGTCAACAAAGCCCACTTCCCCAGTTACGTCACCAACAAGCGTTTCCAAGCTCAGAAATATATTTGGTTTTAAGTGCAGTGAGCCGTGCAGGTTTTCTATTGTCAGCGTGTTCTTTCCACGTTTAGGCTCCTGCCCTTTTGCAATCTTTTCCGTAACTTCTGTTTCTGTCTCTGGCGTGGCTATTGCCGCAATCAGTAGTTGGTTATCCTTGTAAGATTCGGAGAATCGGTCTGGCGTGATTTTGGTGTAAAACCCTGACATGCTTGTCTCTGTTGGGTGGTTTGAAAGTGTAACAGTGCCAAGATTTCCTTTTACCATGACCTCTTCTACATCATCGTCACCACCGTCAAACCTTTCTTTGTAATCAGTCAGCTTAGGAAACATTCCAATAAAGCTTCCAGCACCAACAACTGCTAATGCGCGCTTCCTTAATTCAACAATCTGTCTGTAACGCGGAATTTGGAAAGCGTTGTTTACCTGCACCTTGCTGGGCTTGGTTGCTTCCTCTGCGAGTCTGTCCAATTCTGTTAAGGCTTCTTCAAGCTTTCCGGTTGCATCGTAATTCATTAAAGGCCTAAAATCTAAGCTTCTGTACCTTTTTTCTTCCGGTTGCATGTTCGGCATGAAGCCAGTCTTTTTCGGCCTCAATGGCTCTAATGCCTCTTCGAGGGTTAATCCGTTGGAGACAGATTTCAATAACAGTCGAGCCGCTTCAAAATCAGGATTTGTCTCTAGGGCTTGCATGTAGTGCTGCATTGCCGGCTTTTTCATTCCCTGCTTCTGATAAATTACCCCGAGGTAAAGCATTGATAACACGTCAGAACCTCCTGTTTGTCTCAGGATGTTGTCAAGGAAGTCTCTCTTTGCTTCCTCAAGGCTTTCAGGGCTTCCCTGCCAAAACTTGGCAACAGCAAGGTTTCTTCTTATCTCAGCATTATACTCGTTCTCTTGGACTCCGAGCCCGAAAAACCTGGCTGCTTCCGCAATTTTTCCTTGCGCAGCATTGGCTGCGCCGAAATAGTTGTTTTTTGTGTGTTCGAAATGGCCTGCAATTGAATGCTCAAGCTGCTTTGCTGCTTCTTCCCATCTGCCCATAGCAAACAGCAGGTTGCCTAAATCATAATGGGCAATCCAGTCGTTAGGGAACTGCTTGGCTGCTCCTTGCAAAACCTCAACAGCTTTGGTAGCATCGCCTCTTAATTTGTAATAATCCTTTGCCAACTGTGTCCATTCGCTAACAGATTCTACTTTTACCGACCTTAGCAGTTGCTCGGCAAGCACAAACCCGTCATCAGTTCCTTCATGCCTTTGCAAATAGTACAAAAAAAGCGCTGCTTTTACATCAGCGGGATTAGTGGCAACTATGCGTTTTTGATGCTCAATTTTTGCACTTGCTTTAGCGGCAGCTTCCTTAGTGTACTTCAAACTATCCTTAGCACTGTGATGGTGCGGGTCTGCCTCAAGAACTTCATGGAAAAGCTGCACAGCCTTCTCTGACAAGGTTGCAGAGTGCATACCTGCAGACCTTATAGCTTCTGCATGATCGTAAAGCGTTTTCACATCAGGCCCAAGCTCTGCTATTGCTTCCTCATAACGTTTGCTTGCTTCCTTATGGTTCCTGTGTCTTGCATGTTCTGCATTTATCAAAGCAGCAACTGCTTTTTCGCTGGGCTCAAAAGACCTTTTTGATATTACGGTAAGAAGAGGATTGTTATCCAAAGCGACTTCCTCTGTTAAATCTATCCCGAAGCCGTTGCTGTACTGCGGTAGAACGCGAATCTCTTTCTTTCCACCTTCCTTGTCAGCAACAGCGACTGCAACAGAATATAATCTTCCAGTACCTGGCATTACTGGCTCATCCATTCCGTCAACCCAGCGAAATGCCGGGAAATCAATATCGTCAAAAACAACCTTCGCTTCCAAGCCGAATTTCGTTGCAAGCATAGCGTAAACTGCTGCCTGGTTCAGCTCGCCTGCCTTGTATCGCTGGGAAACATCAACGCCTTTATGTTTTGGAAGGTCATTAACCATGTGTGTTAAGTAGTCAACGCCTTTGCTTTCAAAAACAAGGTTAGTGTCGTGAGCAAGTACTACTTCTGTGACGAAATTTTCTTGCATCCAGTCATAAATTGTTTTCGCCCAGTAAATGGGATCTCCATGAGTTATTTGCTTAGGCTGCGCCGGCGCAAATACGCCAAACCTTCTTTTTCGCTGCTGCGGTAGCTGGTGTGTCGGACTGTAGTGTGCAGCGAACTGCCTAATCTCTTCAACAGCCCGTTCAACGAACTTTTCCTCAACTCCCAACAACTGTTCGAGGCTCATTTCAGCCACCTTGGCGCTTAAACCCTATAGGCCCTTTGCCGCTGCCGTCTCCTTTTTGCCTTATGTATTGATGAATTTCGGCTTCTAGATCAGAATCTGTTGTCATCACAACACTTTTCTGCCCTGCAGCTGTAGCTTGCCTGAAAGCCTTTTGCCTCGTGTTGCGCATTACGGCAGCAATATCTGCCCCTGAGAACTTTTCTGTGGATTTTGCCAGCGCAGCGTAGTCTATTGCTGCATCAAAGAGCCGGGTTTCGGCTTCTTTTTCAAGCGTTTCCTGCGTAACCTGAAATATCGCAGTCCTTGCTTCCAAGTCTGGCAACGGGACTTCTATCTTTACGAACCTCCCAGCTCTGGTGGCACTTTCGTCCATTTCTCGCAGCCTGTTAGTTGCCCCTACAATCCACACATTCGTGATCTTCTTGCTTTCAAAGCCGTCCATGTACTGGTTGAACAGGTTGACAAGCTCTATCTTTACGTCGTGTGCAGTGCCTCTTTGCGGGAACACCGAGTCAAGCTCATCAATGAACAGAATAACTGGCTTTTTCGTCTTGTCCGCTCTCTGCTGCGCTTCCTCAAAAGCAGCCTTCAACGCTTTTGGTGAGTCGCCAACATACTTTTGCAGCATGTCAGACGCATTGTAATAAATGAATTCGGCTCCTGATTCCCCAGCCAAAGCTTTGCCGAACAGGGTTTTGCCTGTTCCAGGAGGCCCGTGAATCAGCACGCCTTTTGATGGAGTGTAGCCGTGCCTCTTCGCTTCCGTAGGATTCTTTATTGCCAGCAGAAAATCGCCAAGCTGTTCCTTGACGCTTTGGTAGCCGCCAACGTCGTTAAAGGTTAAACTGCTTTTTGTTGGCTGCAGAGCCTTTGTGAATTCTTCTTCACCATCTTTCTCAGAGTATGGGCTGCTGATTCCCGCGCTGTCGCTCCCTGTTGCAACAGGCTGGGCCTTTTGCCCTTTTATCCTGCTGACTTTCTCACCAAGCCTTAAGCTGAGAGTCTTGTCAGGAGGGCTTTTCCTTGCTGCCTTGTAGATACCGTTAACAACTGATTCAAGCGCTTGGGCAAAACCTGTTATCGTCTTGCCCACCTCTGCTGCTGTAAGATCTGTCGCGTCCAATGAGTAAGTTAAGGTTGCGGACTGTGATCTTCCTGAATATTGAACTGGCGTACTTCTTGGAAACTTCGTGCCGCTGCGAATATGAAGGAAAGTATCCTTTCCCACTTCAGCTACTGAAAATCCTGCCTTTTTAACAAGGTCTGTATCAACTGGCAGGTTTGATTTGCTGCCGTCCCCTTCAATAACAGCTTCCAAAGTGTAAGAGGGAACAAAGCCTGTGATTCTTTTCACAAGCTGTTTTGAAGCATCCAAACTATAACCGTAAACGTCGTTTCGCTTAGTCTTAATTATCACACTCACTTCCTGCACAGGAGACTGGCCGATTGCAGCCCTTCCCAACCTGTACTCCCCTTCCGAACCGGAAACAGCCTTCTCAACAATCCTGTCAAGTCCTCTTACTTCCACATGAAAGTTGGGCTCGTAATTTCCCTTTCCAATTATTGGCAACTGAGACAGTCTCATGAATATGCGCCTCCAAGCATTTGGTAGTGTGGATTATGCCTGCTCACTATTTCATCAATGCCGGCTTTTAGCTGTAAAAATGCCCTTGGTGAGAGTTTGTACGTGGCTGTGCCTGAACCTTGCGTAACATCCTTGCGCCCGGTAAGTGCCACGTGCCCGAAAAGATGCCTGCTCCCAATCTTTGAGAAATCTAACTTTGCTGAAATTTCGTTTCTAACTTTGTCGAGCGGGGAATCTGGTCCTTTTATGAACCTGACGCCTTCTGGTAGCGAATAAGGAAAGGCATTATCGGGTCTGCGTATTGGGTTGATTCCTGCACTGAAGCTGATTTCGTACGTTTGCGGTAAGCTGGGCGTGCCGTAGCTCTGGACAGTAATGCAGACAGCACCGTTCTCAATGCCAACAGTGACAAGCCCTTCGTCAGGCTTCATTTGTTTAAGCGCATCTGGTACCATAATCATTTCAACTGTCATGCCCTCGAGTCCTATACGCGAAGATGGTTCACGTGACAAAAGGCTATCCAGTGTTTGCACTACCTCGTCGGCGGCATAAACCGCCTTCCAAAAATCTCTTGATTGTTCTTCCATCATTTTTATCTAAACCCCAGATTCAAATTGTTTGGATTTGCTGACGCATTTAAGCCCCGTTTTTCAAGGTAAGCGACCGTAGCATCTTCAGCGTATCTTATCGCTCCGCCAACCTGTACATTTGGCAAAATACCGTTTTTGCCGTATCGGTAAATCGTTTTTTTGCTTAACCTCAGATTATGTGCCATTTGGTTTACGGTGAGGAGTTTTGGCAAGCCATCGGACTTGTAGCCAAGAATTCCATCTATGGTAGCTTGCGGTACACGAATAGCTTTGCCAACTTGGACTGCAGGAATGGCCTTTTCGTCAATAAGCCTGTAAACCGTTTTTGGGGCTTCGCCAAGCCATCCTGCTATTTCACGTACAGTGTACATTAGCGGCAGTTCACCGCCGGTTTCATAACCTACTATGTCATCTATTGTCCTTTGTGGTATGCGGGCAGTGCGGTCATTCTTGCCTATCCTTAAAACATTCAGACCGCCATCTTCTATTAAACGGTAAACGGTCTTCTTGTGCAGCCTGGCCCACGTGGCAAATTCCTCTACAGTGTAAAGTTTTTGGAACCCGTCTGAGAGGCCTTCTTGAGCTTCAAATCCGCTGCCTTCAATTTCCGTTGCATTATCTTCTCGTACCATTTTGTTTCATCTCGTTTGCTTTCATAAAACATTCAATCTTTCCTCTACCTTACCGCAGCTGTATTTGCCGCCAGTATCTGTGCCAGCGTTGAGTCCATTTTTGGCTGCAAGCCACGGACAAGTTCAGCCACGTTCTGGTTTGACGTGTCAATTTTGAACTTCACTTCCTTGCCATCGGTGCCACGGATTGTAATTGTGTCTCTGTTGTCCAGTCTGAGGTTGTTGTTATTATCGCTGGCGTATAACGCAACGCTGCCGTCAGGGTTCTTAACTTCAAGCACACCATAACGGTGAGTGCCCAAAACGTCAATCGTGAAAGGTATTTTTTCCTGATAAACCACCTGCTGGCCGCCGATGTTGCCGTTGAAATGATACTCCGGATGCACGTATCCTCTCAGCCCTGCTGTGATAGCCGCGCCCGGTACACACGCAACTGCGAACAATGCTACTTCAACCGCAAAATTTGCAATTTTTCCCATTTTCAGTCACCCAATCCCAACTTAATAAAATTTCGTAACTTACTAGTTAATACAATTGTATGCCAAGTATATTAAAATTTTGGGCAGAAATTTTACGAAAAAGAGAATTTTAGCTAGCACATAGGATTTTTTATATAATATTATAGAATAATTAGTCCATAAGGCACAAGCAGCGGTATATGAATTCGATTTATTTTTACTTTAACTCCTCCAAAAACTGTTTAGCGGTCGCCATCTTCAGTCACATCCTTATTCCTCTAAAGTCAGGGTTGTTACCTGATATGTTCATTCTTATCAAAAATGATAATTTTAGCTTATCGATTTTTAGAAAGATTTATATAGTAAGCCAACCCTGTGCGTTGACGATGGTAAACGCGATAGAGCTGCTGGAGCACCTTAAGAAGTACCCGGTTTTCGACACTACTGTGGTAAGGGATAAGGTAAATAAGGGTAGTGAGTACACTAATTTATTGATTCACAGGCTCAGGAAAAGGGGGCTTGTCCAGCAGATAGAGCGCGATAAGTATACTGTTTTTAAAGACCCTTTTTTAATAGCTTCCCGCATTGTCTGGCCATCTTACATCTCGTGTTGGAGTGCGCTTAAGCATCACAGCCTAACAGAGCAAGTGCCTCACAGCGTAACAGTCGTAACGACGGCCAGTAAAAAGGCAATAACATTCTGCAACACTAAGATCAGGTTTATTAAGCTTAGCCCAAAAGCTTTTTTCGGCTATGAAAAGGTGAAGCATGGCGATTTTGAAATATTCATTGCAGATGCTGAAAAATCGGTTATTGACTCTGCTCTGCTCAGGGAAGCATCATTTTCCGAGCTAAAGGAAATCATTTTGAATAATAGGGGCAAGATTAGGATTAACATGCTCATAGGGTACCTGAAAAGGATTGGCAACAAGTCTTTGATTAAACGGTTTGGCTACGTATTTGAAGCTTTTGGGAAAGATTATTTCAGCAGGTTAAAAAAATTTGTCGATGCTACCTATATCCCCCTGGATTATTCGAAGAAAGTGAGCGGAAGCAAAAACGAGAAGTGGAGGCTTATTGTAAATGCTTGAGAAAGAAGAAATAGAGAGGATTGCCGGAATCAAAAGGTTGAGCGTAAAAAATACCGAGAAGGATTATCTGCTTGAGCTGTTATTATTCATACTGGCTGGGGAAGCTGGCAAAAAAATGGTATTTAAGGGCGGCACTGCCTTGTACAAGCTTCAAAGCTTAAACAGGTTTAGTGAAGACTTGGATTTCACACTGGATTCTGCCAAGCTAGACGTTGGCAGCTTTTTCCAAAAAATAATGAGAAAATTGAAGAGCGTTGGCGTTGACGGCAGGATAAAGGAAATTGAGGATTACGTTAATCAGAAGAATGTCAAGCTGGAGCTGAAGGGTCCGCTGTTCGACGGTAATGTAAAAAATATTTCTGTACTGTCTGTTAATATAAGCGCAAAGGAGAAGCCGCTGTATGAGCCTGAGCAAAGGAAAATTTTCCCGCAGTATGCGGATATACCCGCCTTTGATGTCTTTGTTATGCCTTTGGACGAGCTTTTTGCAGAGAAGGTCAGGGCGCTTTTAACGAGGGATAAGGCGAGGGACATGTATGATGCCTGGTTTTTATTAAACAAGGGAGCCAAGCTTAACGCTAGGGATGTGAATAAAAAGCTAAAGAAGCACAGTATGTCGTTTAGCAAGGAAGATTTTATTGTTAAGTTAGATGAAAAAGAAAAGTCGTGGAAACCTGATTTAAGCGGTTTGGTAATAGGAACGTTACCGGACTTTAAGAGTGTTAAGAAATCGATTCTAGAGAAGCTTGTTTAACAAAGCTCGGTTTTGTGAGGTGTTAAGTTAAAGTCACCTGCCCTACGCGTACTTTGCAGGATTTGTCCTCAAATTGTCCTGCGTTGTTTCCCAGCCGCAAAAGTTTTTTGATGCATTTATTTTTGCAGCGAACTCCTTCCTTGACCCAGAGTAATCTTTGGGATCAACCGCTATGACCCTGAATTGCGGGAACTGCTGCAGATACTTTGCCTTCCAAAGTGCCCAAATCGTTGCCAAGATGTTCCACAAGATTTTCGTCAAAAAGTGGCATACCTTAATCACTCTCCAAGCATATCAGCTTTCATGAACAATTTTAGCTCATGCACCACGATATGCTATGTTTATGTCTCCGTCACCGGTTGAAACAGATAGCCTGCCAATGCTTGCAGGGCCAATCGGAGAGTAAAGTCCGTGCCCTTCTGATTTCATGTTTGACACGCTAACCCTGCCGTCGGCTGTCCGTAAAAGCAACTCAAGAGGGGAGAAAATGTTCAGGTTCACAGCGCCATCGCCTGTCATTATACTGCCCGGGCTGGCAATGTCGCCGCGAATACTGCCATCCCCTGTGCGAACTGACAGTTCTATGCCGTAGTTCCTTGGCAGGAGAAGCTCCAGAACGCCGTCCAGGCCGCTAATGCAAAGGTTTCCGGCAACAAGCTGGGGCTCTTCTGAAACATTTCCCCTGACGTAAACCCTGCCATCTTTGGAAAAGCCAAAGCTCATCTCGCCATCGCCGTGATTCACAGAAACCCTGCTGACATTGTCGTAGGACTTGTTTATTTCCTCTTCAAGCAAGCTTCCTGAAGAGCCAGAAGATGAGCTGCTTGAAACGTAAACCCCGCCAAAGCCGAGTCCGCCTAAGCTAAAGGAAAATCCCTTGCTAATGCTTATGGTTCCTCCAGAGCTCTGCGCGATGTTCTGCCCATGGCCTGAAACCCTGACGAAAGGCTGCCTGCCCGGTCCTGTCTCATAGCTGATTTGCCAGCCGTCAAACCTGAGCCTTCCATCGCTTGGCATGTCGTGGACGTAAACTTCGCCATTAGTTACGGCATATTTTGTCCCGTCATACGAGATAATGACTCTGCGCCCGTTAAGGTTGATAACTGTTCTTCTCCCTGCAAACTCTCTCGGCAGCTCAACGCCGTCCACAAAAACGCCGCTCCCGCCGCTGCCCCTGGAGTTCTGGCTGCCTCCTGAAGAAAAACCTTGGCTGTCTGGAGTGCCATGCGCGTATTGCTCATCCGGACGAGGACGGCCGCGCTGCTGGTAGCTTTGCCCTGCGCCTGCACTGGCGCCTGGACGTGGGCGTGCACTTTGCTGCCTTTGCTGCCAGGACTGCTGCTGCTTCCCCTGCCCAAAAGTCCTGTCGTATTCCGCCCTCTTTGCAGCGTTGTACAACGTCTCGTAGGCTCTATTTAATCTTTTGAACTGCTCTTCCGCGCCTGGGCTTTTATTGCGGTCAGGATGCGTTTCGAAAGCTTTTTTTCTAAAAGCTTGTCTTATTTCCCGCTCTGAAGCATCAGGGCTTATTCCAAGTATTTTGTAATAATCTTCCGGGCTTGTCATGGTGTCACCTTACAGCTGAATTTTCCTGACTATCTTTTCGTTCCATAAGAACTCAGGATTTGACTGATGGCTTCGTCACGTTTCCTTTCCAGCTGTTCAATTATGTTGAGCGTGTCTTGCTGGGCTTTTTCTTCCAAGGCAGCTTGGTGCTTAGCAAGATACTTGTCTATCAACTTTTCAGCAGTCGCGTATTGGTCAGGGCGCAGCCCCCGAATAAGTTCTGATGCTGATATTTCGCCGTTTGCAAACGCTTCTACCCTTGCTTCCAGGTCAGCATCTGAAAACGGCTGGCGTTGCTGCGTTGATTGGGATGAGGCATAATCATGTCTTGGCTGCTGTGGCGGTTCATGGCTGCCTGCTGACCGCTGCATCTGATTCCAGGCGTCGTATTGCCTTCGGCGGTCAGGATTTGACAGTATCTCGTACGCTGCGCTAACATCCTTAAACCTTTGCTCAGCGTCCGGAGCTTTGTTGCGGTCAGGGTGGTATTTGAATGCTTTTTCCCTAAACTTTCGCCTGAGCTCTTCTGCGGTGCTGTCCGGCTTAACACCGAGGGCTTCGTACAATGTCCTGCTGCCGTATCTTTGGTGCAGTTGTGCCTGCAGTTTCTCAAATTGCATGTGGAGTTGCCAGTCAGTTGCCATATCGCATCACGTGCTAAACCCGAGCTTCCCTTTGCCTTCGCCTTTCCTATTCTGCTTTCGGTAGTTTGCTATTTCAGCTTCCAAGTCTCCAGCTAATGTTGGTATGATGCTTTCCTCACCAGCAGTTTTGGCTTTCCTGAATGCTCTTTGCCTCGCCTCTCGCATAATCGCGGCTATGTCAGCGCCTGAGAACCTCTCGGTCTGACTGGCAAGAGTTGCGTAATCTATTCCTGGCACAAATAGCTGGGTTCCCGCTTCCTGTTCAAGCGCTCTCTTTGTTACTCTAAAAATAGCTGCTCGTGCCTCTAAATCCGGCAATGTAACTTCTACCTGCACAAACCTTCCAGCCCTTGTTGCGCTTTCGTCCATTTCATTCAGCCTGTTAGTTGCGGCAACAACGTACACGTTCGGTATTCTCCTGCTCTCAAAACCGTCCATGTATTGGTTGAACAGGTTTACCAAGTCTGTTTTTACGTCGTGGGCAGTGCCCCTCTTTGGGAATATTGAGTCTATCTCGTCAATGAACAGTATAACTGGCTTTTTTGTCTCGCTTGCTCTTTTCTGTGCGCCTTCAAAAGTCGCTTTCAAAGCCTTGGTGGATTCGCCGACGTACATTTGCAGCGCGTCAGAAGCGTTGAAGTAGATGAACTCTGCCCCGGTCTCTCCTGCCAATGCCCTTCCAAACAGCGTCTTGCCGGTTCCAGGAGGACCATACAACAACCATCCCTTTGATGGCGTGTAGCCGTGCATTCTTGCCTCTGCCGGGTTCTTTATTGCCAGGAGAAAGTCCTGCAGTTGTTCCTTGACGTTTTGATAACCGCCTATATTTGCAAAGGTTACGTTGCTTGTCAAAGTTTCAAGCGATGGCTTTGGGTTATCCTCTGTGCTTTTTTCACCAACTTCAGTGCTGTGGCCTTTTGGTTGTGCAGAAGTAGCTGCCCCGATAGGTTTTGGCGTTATTCTTTGGATTTGGTTGCCGGTTTCCAAAGTCAGTATCAGTTTTGGTGAGGGCTTTCTTGCAGACTGGTAAACAGAGTTCACCGCGATTTCAAGAGCCTTTGCAAAAGCCGTTACAGCATCATTTACTTCCTTGGGTGTTAACTTGTTTCCGTAAGCCACAAAGCTGCTTATTTCAATTCCCCCTTCGTTCCCGGCAGGGCTTGTCGTTACACCTATGTGAGCATACGATGGCAGAAGATGCGGAGACGTTAGGTGGTAAACATCGTCAATGATTTTCCTGGCGTTGAAGTCTGTGCCAAATGCGCCAATGTCCAGCTTCAGTTTTTGATTTGGCGAAGGCGCAAGCCTTGCTTCCAGTTTATAGCCGGCATCGCCGCCCATAGAATAAAAGCCGGGCTTCAAATAAACCTGAAGTTTTGCCGCTGGCCCTGGCAGCTCAGCCTCGGCCAGAACAAACGTTCCGCTCCGCTGAGACGTGGCTAAGGCTACGACGTCTTCGAGCCCTTGCTGCCCGCTTTGAAACTCTACCTTGAAGTTGGGCTCGTAATTTCCATTTCCGAACATTGGCAGCTTGTTCAGGATGCTCATCTTTGCGGCCTCCGCATTCCTTTTATGGGGTAACTCTCAAGCTGCCGCTGCAGCCCTTCCACCTTTCCCGCAAGTTCGGCTAGGTTTTCCGAAAGTTCTAAAACCTTTGACTCAAGCCCCGATTGCAAACTTACAGGAACTCCTTTTATGTTTGAGTTTCGCACAAGATAATCCTCAACGTCCTCCAGTGTTGTCATCCATTGGTTACCAACCCTGTAAGCCCTTATTGCCCTCATCCTCATCAGATTATAGACTGTTTTGTAGTCCAAACCTCCCATAAGTTCAGCTATTTCCTTTATGCCAAAGAGTTTTTGAGGAAGCTTTTCCCTGCCAACAGGCGTAGCTTCAATCTGCTCTGCAGGATTGTAAGGCTTGGATGGCGGTTGCATGGGCGTACCTGAGGGATGAACAGGACCATTTGGTATGGGCGTCGGCTCTGCTTTGTAAGGGCTGATGTAGCTTCCGATTTGAGGCACTTTCCTTGAATTCGTTGGATTCGTTCGCATTTCAGCTCACCGACATTTTCTCTAAGTCCCGAGTATGCTCTCCAGCCCTGCTCTCCTCAGCATGTCTGGAAACTCATTAACAGAAATGTTTACAGAAGATGTAACTTCAGATTTGTATGTTCCTATACGGAGCGTCTGCAATCCCAGGTATTCTCCCCTTTTTACAGCAAAGGCCACACCTTGCTCGCCCGCATGCTGCTGTTTGCTTCCCCAGTAAAGCTCCACTTCTTCCCAAGAAAATTTGCCGGTAGTCTTTGCAAAGATGCCGTAACCACCTTCTACGTCAGTGCCGCCTATCTGCCCAAGGCCTAGCCCGGAGTAAGTAAGCACATAGCCTTGAGCAGTCAGCGCTGACTGCAACTGCCCAAGAGCATCGCCAATTGCAGAGTCAGGCGCGTACCAGTCCTTCACAGCGTTTCTGTGGAATTCAATTCTAAGTTCCTTGTTGCTAATGCGCAAAGCCATACAAAGTCACCGTCACTTCGCAACTTCCACTTGCGATGGAATAACCTTATTCGCGTAGTGGAAATTTATGCAGTAATCGTAAGGCTGGGGTGAAACAGGGCTTTGTAACTTTACCGTAACTTTGCTGCCAGCGTCTATTCTGCTGTCAAGTGAAACATCCCTTTCGGTTACGAAGCCGTAACACCTGCCATCAGGCTCCTGAACTGCAAAGTTGTACGTTGGAACACTGCCTTGATAAGACAAGCTTCTTTCCGCGATTACAGCGCCTTGGACAGTATCCTTAGGAACTGGTCTGTTAAACGGATTATCCACGGTCCAATCCATGCTGGCCATTGGAGGACCGCAGCTCACGGTAACTAACGCTGCAGCTGCCGCCAATGCCAACTTTCCTTTTACTGCTGATAAGCCAGCAACGATTTTCTCCAAACCATCTCCGAAACTTCTCATTTTAACATCCCCCTCCAATTACCATTTGCTTGTTTATTGCCGTGCCTTCGCCTTAACGATGCTTTTAATGTACTCTTCAGAATCTGCTTTTGCCCGCTTAAGTTTGGCTAAAACATCAGGGTCTCCCGAATTTTCGGCTAAGCTTTTCACTTGGCCTGCAGTTTCAGTGACAACAGATTCCAGATAGAGACGACCACCCCTTTCAGCTAAGACGTATGCCTCTTGATTTCCATTAGGCTTAATCACGTTCAGCACAGAATGGTTAGTCCAGGGTTTTTCCCAGAACACAACGCGGTTCTCTCCAATGTGGCCGTCAAAGTGGTATTTCGGAAAGTTATTAATAGTACTAAAGTAAAATACTAAGACAGTTAACCCCGTTCCTGTAAGAGCCGTTAGAGAAGCTACGAAGTACGTGCCAGCAAACTTTTCCAATAATCCCATTTCAGTTCACCTGCTATCCCCGCCAATAATCTTTCGTACTGCATGTTCTATATACCTGAAGCCGCCATAAATGAAGAGAGCTGTTGGCGCAGCGTAAACCAGGCTTTCAGCGATTGCTCTTGCATAATAGAGCTCCTGCGGCTCAAACGGCTGCACGTTTTGCACTGCAATCTGGCTTCCAATAAAGCTTGCCAACGCCGTTGCCACGATTGCGTCAATTGTTTTGCTTACCATTTTCATCCCCTCCATCTCACAAAATTATTAACTTATTAGTGACAATAATAGTAAGACCACTATATTAAATATTCTGCCAAAAAGTTTACAAAAGCGAAAGAATTATAAGGAAAAAAGCATTTTTTAGCTAAAATGACCGTTAAACTGGATGCGAAGGACAGGAAAATACTGGCAGAGCTGGACATGGGCGCGAGGCAGCCGCTCTCTGTGATTGCTAAGAAAGTTGGCTTATCAAGGGAGGTTGTCAATTACAGGATAAGGCAGCTGGAGCGCAATAAGATAATCCTCGGCTACTACGCTGTGCTTGACACGTCAAAGCTGGGCCTGATTTATTGCAGGATGCTTTTCAAGTACAGGAAGATGCCTGCTGAGAAGCAGGATGAGCTTTTTGCATTCTGTGCAAAGCACAGGAACATTTCCTGGATAATAAGGGGCGAGGGCAAATGGGACATCGTGCTTGTTGTTCTTGCCCGTTCTCTCAGCGAGATAGAAGCCACTTACGATGGCCTGAACAACCTGTTCGGGCAGTACTTTCAGAACCCGCACGTGTCAATAGCTTACCGTTTGCATGAGTTCAGGCACAAGTATCTTTACTCAAAGCCCGACCACAGCGAGCTTGTCGTTGGCAGGGGCGGGAAGCCCGCTGAGCTGGATGGTACTGACTACGCAATTATTGAGCTTCTGTCAAAAGACGCGACCGCTTCGCTGGTTGACGTAGCCGAGCGCACAAAGTTGACTCCGAAAGTGGTTAGCTACCGTATAAAGCAGCTGCTGGATGAGAAGGTCTTTCTTGGCTTCAGGGCTATGATTAACAACAAGATTTTGGGCTATGACCATTACAAGGTATTCCTGACGCTTCAGGACTTTGATGAGAAGAACCGCTCAAGAGTGATGGAGTTTCTGAAATATCACCCGAACGTCATATACGTTACAAAGCCAATGGGGCCTTATACGCTTGAGTTTGAGGCCATGGTCAGGAACACAAACGAGCTGCACGAATTGATGCAGCAGTTCAAGCAGCAACTTGGTGACGTTCTGGTGGATTATGACACCTACTTTAATTACGAGGTGCGGTCTATCAGCTACCTACCTGCCTTAGGTTCAGAGAAGCAGCGTGAGATGGAAGGCGGCTATTGAGAACTGACACAGGTCACTTCACTTCAAACATGGCAGCAAATGCCCCTGCCTTCGGCCCGCCTCCAATTGAGTAGTCAACAGTTGTTTCCTTCGCAGCAATCGGACGGAGCCCGTAGCCAGATGATTTTACAACGAATGAAAGGCTGTCCGGCTTCACTGAAACTATGGGAACAATAACCTGGGACGGCATCAGGTGATAGTGAAGGCCTGCCCACGCCACGTCCATCTCCGTATTCACGTGCATTTCAACCTGTATGCGAGGTGTTGTGCACCTTTCTTTCCAATTTTCACTGCCGGTATGAGGCACGTAGCCAATTCTCAGTTGCCATTTCTGCCTGTTTTCAGGTGTAAAAAAGTCAGGCATGGATTGCTCCAGCCCTTTCATGAGCATCTTTCTCTGAGCTGGGGTGTTGTACATACTTAGCCAATACTGCTTCCAGTACGCAGAGCTTTCCGAAGTGTGCTCAGGCGTTACCCCTGAATCAGCGACTACAAGGCCTCCTGGCTTGGCTATCTTGGCAGCAACACTCCACAGCGAATCAGGATTATTTGACACTGTGCCTCCTGTGACTGTGACACAGGACTTATCATCGCTGTTAACGCTCTCAAAGCTGCCAAGTATTCTGTCAAGTGTGACACTTCCAGATTGCTCGCCTAGATTGCGCGATAGCTTATCCTCCGCCTTAATCAGTACTGAAGGGCTTATGTCAACGGCGACATATTTAACGTGAACATTCTGCTCGGCAAGCATCTTAAGAAGCTCTGCATCCAGCGAGGGTGTAGGGCCGAGTGAATATATCGTCCTTATGCCGCGTTCCTTGATTTGCCGGGCAACTTCAGGCAGAAGCTCCCTGTCAGCACCGTGCATCGCGTTTCTAAACTCTTCATAGGGACCTTCTTTAATGGTAGAGTATAGTCTGTGCTCAACAAACATGTGAAGGAAAGCTGGAAAGCGGCCGCCAAACTGCAGCGCGTCAGAGATGCCTCGCCCTGTCTGGCCGGACTGTGAATACGTATCAGCGGCTATGGCGCCAAGTAGGGCTGTGATTCCATCGGAAAGCTCGGTAAGCTTCCTTTCCTCTCCTGCAGATATGGTTGCGTTAGCCATGTTTCATCCCCTTAAAGCTGCCTTTACTCTGGAAATCGCCATTTATAAATCTTTCTATTTTTAACCACTAAGAAGTGATGATAAACTGTGTTGCGTGGCTCATGCTATCGGCGCCTTTTTTGGCGTTTCCAGCCACGCTCCCAAGGTATCCCGCAACCTCTCCAACAGGAAAGTTGACCCCGTACATGACCTCGTGAGGAATCCTGCCAAGTGCCGCTCCAGTCTGTATGGTTGTTAGCGCAACCCTGCAAGCAAGAGTATCAGCGGCTGCTTTCGCTTCTTGGAAAATCCTCAGCCTGTCTGTCTCATTGCCTATCGCCGTTTTGCATCACCTGCACTGTCTGGTACTGTGCAGCTTTTTGCGCAACTATGCTGCCAAGGTATTTGGCGACGTCAGGCCTGGCTCGCTCAACTACTCCTGCGATTTCAGGATTTTGCGAAGTGGCTCTGAAGCTTGTAAAATTTTCGCCATCTTCGACAACCACTTCTTCCAGTCTAAGCGTGTGGTCACTATCGTTTTCTGCAAGGCGGTAATCAACTATTGTGCCGTTAGGCCTTTTCACAGTCAGCACGCCGTAGTTAGTCCATGCGCTCTCAGTGAACGTGAATGACGAGTCCAAGCTGCAGAATCTTGTGGTTACTGATAAGCACATCCTTGAGATACTGAAAACGCTAGGCGACTACGACATTTTAACGTATATCGCGGTTGAAAAACCCCTGATACTGCATAAAACGATTAAAGAAATGAAGCGTAGGTTTGCCCACACGATAAAGAACTACCTGACGCTAGTTACGTACAAGGAGCATGTTTACCTGCCTGTGCCGGAGGCGGTTTTAGAGTCTGCAATTCCGGTTTAAACATATTCGGCCTTTGCGATGGCAGTCCAAGGTATTGTGCCTTTTAGAGGTCTGTTGTGGAAATACCCCACCAAAGGATCGAATTTTTCAAGAATTTCTGCCAATTTTGTGGTTGGCACGGCGAAGTTTGGGTTGTTGCCTCCTGTTCTTGCGGCATTGAGGTAGTTAAGGGCAAGCTGCCTGTACGTCTGATAATTGGCGATAAGTTCAGCAACATTACCCAAGCCGTTTTGGTTTAGAACTGCCAGCAGCGCGGGGGAATTCATAGGGATGTGCAAAACAATTGGCCTGTGGTGCGACATGGCAGATTCATACCTTCTCAATATTTCCATAAGCCTGTTCACTTCTTGCTGGGAAACTCTGCCAGAAAAAAGTCCTTGCCTGAATTCTTTTTCAATGTCGCGGATATGCTCAAGCATGAACCTTATCCTTTCAGGTCCTTGCCTCGCATAATTAACTGCAAAGTTGTAGTTGGAGTCAAGGAAAAAGCCTTGGATAACATCTTGGGTGAAATATTTCAGGTGCGGCGCATCTGCCCCATAAGCTTTTCTTGAAACTTCCAAAAAGAACGCATAATCTTCAGGCTTAAAAGGCGTGCCTTCTGAGAAAATTTGCTCTGAACTAAGCCCGAAACGTTCTATATTCGGAAGAAAAATTGAGGACGTACCATGGTAAACAAAGCAGTGCGAAACTTTGGCTTCCCAATGCCTTTTCAAGATTTCCTCGTCGCTTTTTCCAACTTCATTTGCCGTTTCTTCAGCGATTTCGATAGCCCTTTCGACTTTCCTCGCGTGCTGGCTAAGAGCGATTAATCTTGTGAGCAGTTGGCGAATCTTACCATAATTGACGTTTCTTTTTACAAAAATGGTGCTGGTAACGAGTTGCTCTCGCATAGTTTCTAATTCTTTTATGTTCTCAGAGGGCAAACCAGAAACTTTTGCAAGTTCGGAATACCAATCATGACCACCGAAAGTGAAAATGCTCTTGAAAGCTCCTTTAAGTATAAGTTCAACAACAGCCCTGACTCTGAGCCGCTTTTTGAGCAAATCTTCAATAAACTGCTTAAGGTTTGAATGTTTTACGCCTTGGGCTATCTTTGAAAACCTCTCAGCCGTCTGTCCCATAGCCTTTTCGTTCTGCACTAGCGAGTTTAAGACACGTAATGCGTTTTCTAAGCCATTCCTTGAGTAAGTCCAAGCCTTTTCGCGGCTGAGAAAGGCTTTTTCTGCCTCTGAAAGCCAGTGCGCCACTTCTTTTTCCGCGTTCAATTCTTTATCGAGCTCTCCCAGAAGACTCTGAAATAAGGTTGCGTATTTAGCCAGTTTTTCGGCAGGCCAGTTTTGAAGTTCTGGAGAAAACATTTGTAAAGCTTCATTAGAAAGGACTAGTATGGCCTTGCACTCGTTAATCAGCTCCACATGGTACGGCTTAACGTGCAAGTCGTAATTAGGAACATGGGCTAACACGTTAAGCAAACCAATGTCTACGTTAGAAATTACCTTTATCAGCCGGATTGCATCGTAAGGGTTGCCTTTGTTCAGGTTCTCAAGAGCCTTATTAGCTAGTTGACTTACCCTTACAAGCCATGCTAACACCTCTTTTACACTAACCGGCGTAGACTCAACCATGCAACGTCTTAACTCTCAATCCGCGTATAAAAGTTTTACGCCTTATCAGAATTCACCCTCCTCACCACACCCGCAACAGCCTTCACGCAATCAGGCTCATTTATCTTTTTTATGCAATTGCGCCCCATACAATATTTTAAAATATTTTTGCTCTATGAACACGTACTTTTGAGTTCAAGTAGCTAATCTCTTTTCGGCTTCGGCGAAGTATTCTTCCCTGAGCTTGTCAACCTTGCCCATTATCGGTATCCTGATGCCTCGTTCAAGAAGCAAATCCATCCGCTCCCCTATGTAAGTAATCCACACCTTGTTTCCAGAGATTTTCATCTGCTTATTTATTTCATCAAGCATCTCATCCCAATCAATAGCGCTTTGAGTAAGAGAAACGCAGTCAGCAATGTCGCCTTCACGCTCTGTGAACGTTTTGAACAGAAAAATATCCGTTGTTGAGCATAAGGAAACGGTTAGATGCTCCAGCTCTCTTACTTTCCGAGCCCTTTTCTTCATTCCTTCAGAAAGGATGAATCCGTTACAGACAGTCCTTTCAAACAAGTCAATCCTGAAATCTTCTTTGATGAATATCTGATTGAGATCGAATTTCTTGTATTCTAGCGAGGGAAGCTTTGTCGTGAACCCTGCACTTTTAAGCGCTTTTTCTGTTGCGACAAATTCCTTCTGGCTCGCAACAACAAGGTCAATATCTTTTGTGGCGCTTTTCAGGTCATGATATAGCATAACGGCTCCTCCGATTACATAGAAATTTACTTTCTCGCCCAATGCTTTGTCCACTTCATTAAAAAACTCATCCAGTTTCTCAAACTTTAATATCATATACATCAGCCCTCTCTTTTATCTCATCTAAGGCAGGATAGTATCTGACCTTTTCGCCGTGCAAAATTTTATTAATTTTGCCAATTATATCGTGCTTAAGCCCCCTCAGCCAATTTTTGTGCTTAAGATAGAAAAGCGTAATAAAAATAAAATCCCTTGCGTCCCCCTCTTTCTCTGCCCTATACAGGGAATGAAGAAATACTTCCCGCTTTGTCAGACTTTTTTTGGGAAGATAATAAGTATAATCAAAAGGAAACAGTTTGATGCCAAACTTCCCATAAACTGAAAAACCAGTAAGTGTAGCGTCGCACTCTATTTTTGTCGAGAAAATGATTTCCTTATCAGTTTTGTGATAAATAGTTGCACCCGGAGGAACCCGTTTATCAGCAGTTTCCTCGTATTTCTTTAATTCAGTCAGGAAATCCTTAACCTTCGGCCATATGACACCATTGAGGAAATATTTTCCATCAGATACGTTTACGAAGCTGTTTCTTCCAGCTTCCCTCAATTTACGGAAAACAGTACTCCGCTTGATACCGGTTTCTTTGATTATCTGTGTGACTGATTTAGGCTCAAGGATTGCTGTAAACAGCTTTATCCCGCATCCCGACAGGTTGTCAACGATGCTCGGCCGCCTTGAGAGCTCCTGAAGAAGCATATTCGCACTCGTATTATCTGAGGGAATCATTACACCCCTGTCCAGTGCAGCAAAGCCTTTCTTTTCAAGGCTTCGCAGGATTCTGTATATCTGGCTCTGGTCTTTGTTCATAGCCAAAGCTATTTCGGGGATTCGCCTTTTGCCTATGGCTGCCTGCCATAGTACCTTTAATTCTGTTTTTGAAAACCTCATAAGTCTAATAAAATACCAATACTATATAAATATTTTGCTTTTTTTTGGACTTGTAATGACTTATAGACAACTTTGATTAACTATGATATTCGTCAAAGTTG
>JAHFTU010000002.1:22948-28901 GCA_023269295.1 Candidatus Woesearchaeota archaeon
TTGTCTAAGAGAACTTTGAACAGAAATCATAAATAGGTGGTTATTCAAAGTTCTCTATAAATTATGTCTTGATAAAAAGTTCATTGGACCTTTTTTACTACGTCTACAACACCCTTCACAGAATCAATCTCAAAGTCCGCCCCGGACTTCCTGATTTTCTTCGTGGCGCCGTAGCGCGCAAAAATAGTCCTGATGCCTAGCTTCTTTGCCCCGACAATGTCCCTCTCGGGCCAGTCGCCCACCATGAGGCACTGCGCTGGCTTCAGCTTCAGCAGCTTTAATGCGCGCTTGAACGGCAATCCGGTGTGCTTGTACTTGCCAGTGTCTTCAAAGCAAACCACGGCATCAAAAAGGTTCTGGATCCCCATGTCAACAAGGCGCAGCCATGCTCGCATCCTCGGCGCATCGGATACTATTGCAAGCTTCAATCGCTGCCGCCTGAGCTTTTTTAGGGTCGGGACAACATCAGAGTATGGCTGGAGTATGCCTGCCTGTGTTTTCCTGTAAGCGACTATTCCCTCTGCGAGGATTTTGTAGTCAATTTTGCCTAGGACTGCCGTGAGGAATTTTTGGAATATCTGCTGGTGCTCGATGCCGTATTTGCCGTAAATGCCGTAGAGTATTTTTGTGGCATTTTTCTTTTTCAGCTTCACGCCTGCAGCCAGCATAGCGTTTATTGCCGCATCAACAGAAGTCCTTTTGACTTTCATGAAGTCAATCAGCGTGTTGTCAAGGTCGAACAAGACGGCTTTTATCATTGAAGCTGTTGCTATAGGAGGGATTAATAAACTTTTGTCCTCAAGGCTTATACTTATCTTCCTCTTCTTTTACCCAGAAAATCGTGTCCTCAAGAATCTTGGTGACATAGTTGTCGGACAGCTGCATGACGTGATGGAGTATGTACTCGTGCCCCAGCGTTTTATGGAACTGCTCCAAGTCTGTTCGGAGAAGGCGGTCGTTCATGAATATTGAAGCAGTGAGCGGTATGTACATGCCGTAGATGCCGGTGCCGAGGTCAGTCCAGGTAAAATTGGTAATGAAGGGAACGTTTTGCACGTTGCTCTTGTTGCGGTAGCCTCCTGAATGGTAGCCTGCACGGTGCGGTGTTGAGCTCGTCAGGGGGACGTATGAGATTGGGATTGCGGCTGCAGCAGCTGAGTCGTTAAAGCTATCAAATTCTTGAATGTCAAAATCAGGCCTTGCAGCGATTTCAGAGTGCAGAGCCAAAGGCTCTTTCCCTGCCATCATTGTGGCTGCTTTGACAAACGCAAATGCAAGGTCGTGCAGGCCGTTTTGGGCTGGCTTCATGCTGAGCGCTGCCTGGTTTATGCTTTGCCGCAGGCCTCCTATGTCGTGCTCAAATATTGCCTGCGCCCATGCCATTTCAAAGGCAAATGCTTTTGCCTCCTCTGCCTGCTGGTTGTTTAGAGCTGGCGATAGGACGTGGCCGAGCTCATGCCCGATGACAAGCATCACTTCGTCGAGGCTTCCGGCTGCTGCAAAGATTTCGCGCGTATTATTCTGCGAGAGTCCGACAACGCCGTGGTTGAAGAATTGGCTGTGGAGCTGCTGCAGGGTTTCCCTAGCGGCAACGGTTATTGTGATGTTGTCAGGAAGCTCTTTTTCAGTTGTTTTTGCAAACGCTTCTTTGATGAATCCTGCAATGCCTGCAGCATCGCCCACAAACAGTGTCTTTGGCCTTGATGGATTGAGGAACGCGAAGGGCTGGGCATGGTAAATGGCTGAGCTGTTTTCAGCCCAGTCGCTGGCGGATACTGCCTTGCACGAAGACGCACGGCTGCTGCTTTCCGAATACATCGACCCATACGGGTTTGAGCTCGCGGCAAGCCCAACGTACATTATTTGGCCCTCCCTGCTGTGAAAGCTGCCAGCGTATTGGCTAATCTGGTAAGCGCTTCTGACAACGCTTTCAAGCCCTGAAGCAGAGTATGCTGAATAGCTCGGGCGGCCATTGCTTGGCTGGTTGCTGTAGGAGTTGTATATCATTGTATCGTGGAGAGGGAAAGCTCTCTGCGTTTATTAATGTTTACAAAAACTGCCAAGCCTGAAGAAAAGTCGATACTTTTATATACGAATTAAAACACAAACACGCATAGGCCGCCAAAAACGGCTCAAAAAAGAGGGTGAAAATGGAATTCCAGGTTCCCAAACAAGACAATCCTAATATTAAGAGCTATAGCCGGGATGAGCTCGTTATTGCTTACAGGTTTGCCAGAAGAACTCACAAGGAGTTTGGCGATTTTCTGAAGGCAATCGTGCTCTTTGGCAGCACTGCCAAGCATTCGGTCACCAAGCAGGGCGACATTGACCTGCTGATAGTTGTTGATGACGTTACCGTTACCCCAACGCAGGAGCTTGTTGAGGCCTACAGGATTATCACTGAGAAGCTTGTCACCGAGATTTCCATAAGGCTTCACATCACCACGATTAAGCTCAGCACGTTCTGGGAGTACATCCGGGCAGGCGACCCTATAGGCATGAACATCCTTAGGGATGGGGTTGCGCTGCTTGACACGGGCTTCTTTGACCCCTTGAGGGCGCTTCTCATCAGGGGCAGGATAAGGCCGAGCGAGGAGGCTGTCTGGACCTACTTTGCCAGGGCCCCAAGGACGCTGCACAACGCCAAATGGCACGTCCTTCAGGCTGTGATTGACATGTACTGGGCGGTAATTGATGCTGCGCATGCTGCTTTGATGATGCTTGGCGAGACTCCCCCAAGCCCTGAGCACGTTGCCGCCCTTCTTCAGGAAAAGCTCATCAGGCCCAACCACATGCACAAGAAATACGCCCTGACAGTAAACAAGTTCTACGTGCTCCAGAAGAGAATCATGCACAGGGAGATAAGGGAGCTCAAGGGCGCGGAGCTTGACACTCTCTTCACAGAGGCGCAGGAATTCGTGGAGAAGGTTGACGAGCTCATCAACAGGCGCTTCAAGACAAAAAAGCCCAACAAGTTCTGATTATTGAACAATTAAGAAAATAAAATAAGTGAAGAAAGTAAAAGAAAAAAGAGCCGCTTCTACCTTACGGCTTCTGGATCAGCTTGAACAGCAACAGTCCGCCGCCGCCAAGCACAACCACATAGCCCAGTGCCAGCAAGGCAATGTACTGTGGCGTCTCGGTGAACAACTTCTTTGCCGGAGCTGGAGGCGTAACAGTCTTTGGCTGCTCGACAACTGGGGTTACAACCTGTGCAGGTGGTGTTTTTTCCTGTACAACTGGCTGTTCCACTGTTGCAGGCTTGCATGCTGCAACTGTCAGCACCACAGCGTCGCTGGTGCTCAGCGTGCCTGTGCTGTAATAAGTTTCAACATTCACATGGTATGTTCCCGGCTTCAAGCTTGAAGCCACAGGGACGTTGAAGTTCATGCTTGTCTCGTCATCCTTGTCAAGCGAGAGCTTGTCGCTCACCTTGCCATAGCTCAGGTCCTGGGCCTCTACGTGCACATAGACCTCAGACTCGTCCCTTCTGCCTGTGTTCTTTATGTTTATTTTGAGGTTTGTCCCGCTCTCGCAGCTGACTGTTGAAGGGTTGAGTGAGAGGCTTGGGATGCTTATCTCGTGGCTGTTCCTCTTGACCTCAAACCTGACGGTCATCTTCTCACCGTGCTTTGCGCCGAACTCATCAGTGCCTGCTACGGTGATTACAACATCAGATGTGCCGTCATCTGCAGTGTCTGAGGTTGTGGTTTCAAGCTTGACTGTGTCCTTGTCGTTGCCGCTGAGGTCATTGACAGAATCATCTTCGTTTATGTCAATGTTTGAGTCGCTCTTTACCCGGACTGTGACGCCATTTATTTTGACATTTTCCTTGTCAGTGAACCTGCTCTCAACTTCTATCTCAAAGGTTATCTTCTCGCCTGCCTTGAGCTTCTGGACAGTGTCGCCGTCCCTTACTGTCTGCGACTTGTCGCTGTGCTTTACCTTTACGCTCTTCATCCTGAGATTGTTCTCAGCCTTCAATGATATGACGGAGCTTCCTGTAACGGTTCCACCACTGACTGCTGGTGTTGCGCTGAATACAAGCGTTGCAACTGTAGGGGTAAGCGTTACAAAGTTGCTGTCTACTGCGCTGAGCTTTGGCGGCACTCTGATTATGACTGGCACCGCCATGCTCTCGCCAACAGCGAGTGTTCTCTTCGGGAAAGTGTAGTTTAAGTTGAGGCCTGAAATCGAGTCGCCTGCGCTGAAGCCGCTTACAAATGAAGGGGATGCCTCGATGTTGCTTACTGCCTCTGGGCCATTGTTTGTCAGAGTGATAGTTCCGCTTATGTTAACTTCCCTCAGGTCCCTGGTATCATGGTTAGGGTCACTCCTTGGCTGCGTATCACCGCCCAATGAGAGGGCAGTTGCTGTGACTGTCGGAAGGACATTGTTGACAGTTACCTTGAACGTCTTGCTTGTGCCTAAAGCAGACACAGGCGAAATTGATACGTTGGCTGTCACGTTGAAAAAGTAAGTGCCTGACTGTGTGAAATCAGGAGTCCAGTTAAGCTCTCCTGTGGTTGCTCCTGAAGTCAAAATGTTAACTGCAGTGCCGCCTACGGTAATGCTTTTGTTGTTATACTCGCCAGAACATGTGCCGGGCTGTGAGATTGTCTGACAAACACTGAAGTTGGCCAAGGCGCCGGCAGAAGCAACGGAAGACAATGAAACCTTTAAAAGTGAACCTTCGTTAACCGACTGGTCTGAAATCGTGTTAACTACTGGATTAGCAGCGACAAAAGCCGCCGACAACAGAAGAACTAATACGAATAAAACGCTTTTGAAAACATTTTTCATGTATAGCCGACCCCCAACAAATGTTTTATT
This sequence comes from Candidatus Woesearchaeota archaeon, assembly GCA_023269295.1. Classification (GTDB taxonomy): domain Archaea; phylum Nanobdellota; class Nanobdellia; order Woesearchaeales; family UBA10216; genus UBA10216. Next base: position 27,782 of record JAHFTU010000002.1, read on the forward strand.
GAATATGGTTTTAACAGATTACTAGGTTTTATTTATTCGGGAGTAGTTACAAAGTATATAAACATTTTGTTACTGCAACATATAGGTTACAGAAGATATCATTTCTGCCAATTATAATATAGTATCGGCTGTTATAGAAAAAGATAAGAATTAAATTAATAAAAAAGAAAAACAAAGCGGGGTCTATTTCCCGAAGTAGAATATCTTCTCTATAGCAACGTCCTCGGGCTTGTACTGCTCTTCCTTCTGTCGTGCTGCCACAGCCCTTGGCCTTTCAAACTGCGGAGCTGCTGGCTGCACTGCCTCCCTTGCAAACGTCTGCTGCACAGGGGCTGCCGATACTGCCTGCACTGCTTCTGGTGTAACGTACGGCTCGTTTTTTGATAGACCTTTTTCAGTAAAAAGGTCTTGCTGGACAGACATTCTCGTAATTACCCTGTTCATGTCGCCCATGCTTCCGCCGAGCTTCTTGATTTCATCCCTGAGCGTAAGCACTTCGCGCACCACTGCCTCAAACCTCACGCCGAGCGAGCGTATGTCCATGTTGAGGCCTGACAATGTTTCATTTGTCATGATAGCCTGCTCTGATCTTCCCATAGACGTGTTTGACGTGATGGCTTGCGTCATTGAATCGATACTGTTTGATTTCAGCATCTCTTCAGCGCGCAGCATGGCCTCATCTGAACTCTGCGCTATGCCGTGCCTCATGAGCTCTCTTGCCAACGCGTTTACTCTCTGTATTTCCTCAATTCCCATCTTTGCCCACCTCTCAACAACCAATTTAAGCTATTTAGCCAGTTTCGTGTAAACCTGGAGTTAACCGCTAAGTTAACCGATGTCAGTATACTAATATCCGGACTCCCTCTTTTAGTATACCAATATATAAATGTTTCGTTTTTGGAATCTGGTGGTTAATATGGTATATGTCAAAGGTTTAATAAGCAGGACAGGCTTATAATAACTGACTTGTCATGCCATTGCCGCTAGTAAGTTTGGAAGTTAGGTTGGAGGGGATAGTTGAGGAGTTGGAATCTACGTTCACAGCCGTTAATGATTTTCTGGGCCTAAGAGTTTTGGGTAACTTTTATGAGAAGACTGCTGAGAAGCATCGGAGTTCTGA
>JAHFTU010000055.1:0-2385 GCA_023269295.1 Candidatus Woesearchaeota archaeon
GCAGCAAATAATTATTATCTCCTTTCTCGTTGCAGCAGCTATCAATGACCTGAAAAAAAGGGAAGTCCCTAACTGGGTTAATTACGGCCTTGTGGTCTTAGGAATCGGCCTCGGCCTGCTGCAGTCAGTTGTCGCTTCTGACTGGCACTTTCTTGCTTTCAGCATTGCAGGCACAGTAGCTGCGCTTGCGCTCGCTTCCCTGATGTTTTACACTGGCCAGTGGGGTGGCGGCGACAGCAAGCTGCTTATCGGCATGGGCGCTGTGCTTGGACTTTCCTTCGCAACAGCAGCCCCTTTTTTGGCCATAAGCGACCAGTTTGTTTCATTCCTCTTTAATCTCGTCGCAGTAAGCCTTTTTTACGCCATCGCGATGGGCTCAGTCCTTGCGCTGAAAAATAAGAACAAATTTGTAGCAGAACTGAAAAAACAGCTGCAGTCATATGCTACTTTGAGAAAATTTGTTCTCGTTGCAGCAGTTGTCGGGCTTATCTCCATTGCAGCAGCAAATGACTTTTTAGTCAGGCTTTCTATAGTCATAGTCCTTGTTGCGATGTTTTTCGGGCTTTATCTTTCAATAATGGCCAAGGCGGTTGAGAAAGCGTGCATGCTCAAGAAAGTGAGCCCGCTAAAGCTTGCAGAGGGCGACTGGATAGCAACTGATGTTGTAGTAGCCGGAAAATGCATCTGCGGTCCCAAGGACTTGGGCATTGAGCAGGGCCAGATAAGGCAGCTTGTCGCGCTTTACAAAAGGAAAAAATTAAGATATGTCACCGTGAAGGAAGGGATTCCGTTTGCGCCCACTTTCCTGATAGCTTATGTTGTCACAATCTGGTTGGGCAACCTTTTCTTTGCGATCTTGCGCTAAAATATCGAAAAGCTTTTATATAAGCTATTCTTATAGTAAGAAAGTAAGATTAATGAGGTGACTGTGGAAATGGAAACAACGAAAATGTCTTCAAGAGGACAGGTAGTCATTCCTGAAAACATACGAACTATGATTTCTGCCTCTGAGGGCACGCTTTTTGCAGTTGTTGGCACTGACGACACTATTGTCCTGAAGAAGATTGGCATGCCTTCCAAAGATGAGCTTATCAGGGATTTGGAAAAAATCGCCAAAGAGGGAAGAAAGCGTCTTGAAAGCAAGGGGTTAAAAGAATCAGACATTTCTAGAATTGTCCAAAAATCAAGGGGAGATTAGCCGATGCGTGTAGTGTTTGATACGAACGTGTTGCTCTCCTCTACCATTTGGGCTGGGAGCGTGGCGCAGAAGCTGTTATTCAAGATTATCAAGAGCGATGTAAATATATTCGCTTCTGATGAAATCGTATCTGAATACGAAAAGGTCCTTAAGCGCGATTTTGGATATTCTGATGAGGAAATCCTTAACATTCGGAAGAAGATTATGGTTTTTCTGAATCTTGTTGCGCCTAATAAGAAAATTGAAGTTGTAAAGGATGACCCGGACGATAACAAAGTAATTGAATGCGCGATAGCGTCTTCTTCTGATTGCATCCTGACTTATGACAAGCACCTCCTTAAGCTGAAAAGTTTTGAAAAAATAAGAATCATAACTCCAGAAGAGGCTTTCGGCATTGTTTAATCTGAATCCTCTATCGTTAAGGTGATGGAGCTGGTTCATCGCTACTTTTGGGCCGGTTATACTTCTTTTCCCAATAATCATGCAGCCTATAGCCCAAATAACCTAAGCCGGCGCTCCAAGTTCTCATAAAAGGTCTGATAGACTCGCCTGTTTTTATATGCTCCCCAGCCTCTGCCGGATTAGTTAGGACCCAAAACACTTCCACTGCCGTAGTCACAAGACTAGACAAGGAAGATGTATAAAAACTACCCGAAGACGCTGACACTTCATAAGGTAAATCTGTTTTATCTTTTAACGCCTTTCCCATCTTTAAAAGCCCTATGACACTTTTGAAGCCTGTAAAATAATCCATCATAGCTAAAGCAAATTTGCCAGGGCTTTTTTTGTAGCCCGGTCTGTAGTCTATCAAAATCCGCTCTAATGTTCTTACTGGGTGAAGCTGCACCATGTTCAAAGAGTAACTTTAAACTATATTTAAACTTTGCGCGAAAACTTATTGGATTTATTGCCCCTGACGGGCCGTCATGCCATCATTTAAAAGCAATTATCTGGAATCCGTGCTTTTCAACATCTTCTTTGGGCCAGAATTTCACATCCCTTGTTTTGAGGACGTAAGTCACTTTTTTCTCCAAGGCCCTTCCAGTATATTCCTTTGTTTCAGGGCCCCATTCCCTTAAAATCAGCGTGTCGCCGGGCCTGCACTCAAAATCAGCAAGGCGCAGCTCAAAGGTCTTGTCCCTGTCAATTATTTTCTGGAAAAATTCTGGCCAAACTTTCTTTTCAAT
>JAHFTU010000055.1:2485-8470 GCA_023269295.1 Candidatus Woesearchaeota archaeon
GGTATCCTCTTCAGGTGCCTTGTCAGGTAGTTGTTTTTTTGCACAGCCTCTCCGTGCGGCTTGGCTTCGTCAAGATGTATGGGTTCCTTATGTTCCGGCTCTGCGCCTACGCTTTTGGTCTGCTCCTTGAGCTGCAACTCGGCAAGGCTCATCTGCTCCTCGCTCAGCTTCTTAGGCTGCCACTGGAAGTTTATGCCATCCCCTTCCACCCTCGGGATTATGTTGAAGGACAAATGCGGGACCTGCTGCTCTGCGCCTGTGCCGTTTTCAACTATGAGGTTTGCGCCTGAAGCGCCCAGTATCTGGATAAGGGCTGTTGATGCCTTGTTTGAAAGCGAGGCGAGCCTTTTCACAACAGCATCAGGTGTTTGCTCCAGTATGGTGAAGTGCTCTTTCGGCACGACAAGCAGGTGGCCGGGCATTGCAGGTGATTTGTGGAGCATGACCGCTGCCGTATCATCCTCATACACGACCCATTCCCCTGTCTTGAGGGCGTCGCAGAACTGGCACGTCATTTGCCACCACCCTTGCTCCCGCCCTTGGTAAGAAAGTCTGTTAGCGAGTCCAGGTCAGCAGCTTTGCCATTCGCAGCCGTCTTTGTCTCGTCCTTCACAATTTCAGGCGCATCCTGTTCTTTTTTGCTTTCTTTTGCTTCCTCTTTTTTCGTATCCGCACTGCCGCTGTTGCCGTGCTTCTCCTCAGCCGCAAGCCTCTTTTCATCCTGTCTTTTGCCGCCCAGGGCTGCTGTCAGCGCGGCGGCAATCTGCACTGATTCTTTTTCCGGAAACGCCCGTGAGGGAATGTACATCCCGACGCTGTCTCCTGCTGTTCTCGGGATGATGTGAAGCATGAAGTGCGGAGCTCTCTGCCCGGCAGCTACGCCATTTGCTGCAAAGACTGTTGTCCCTCTGCTCTGGAAGGCTTTCAGGCCTGCCTGCGATAGCCCTTTTGCAATAAGAAAAATGTGGTCAAGAAGCCCTTCCGGCAGCTGGAACATTACAGTGTAATGCTCTTTCGGCATCAGCAGCATGTGCCCCTGGTTTGCGGGGTTGATGTCAAGGACAGCAACGCATTCGCTGTCTTCATACACCCTTTTTGCAGGTACCTTGCCGGATGCTATGTGGCAGAAAACGCAGTTCTTTCTCTGGAGCTCCTCAAGCTCGGACTGGCTCATGCTGGCCTCTTCTCCTCCGTCGCCCTGCCCGCCTGAATCGCCGTGGTCTTCCATTTTTGCGCCTTGGTTGCTGGTGCTTAAACTTGCGGTATCCTTTTTATATAGTTATTGCCTTTGTTGAGTGATTTGGATGCACTTGCCAGTGCCTTCGCAACAACTTATTTACGTCTGATTTTCAATCTCAATTTCCGAAAGCTTTAAATACAACTACTATACAAATATGGACAAATACGTACGTTTTTGGGGGTTGAGGCTGTTTTGGTAAAACTAAAAGTTTCTATGACCATTGACGATGAGGTTTTTGCCGCTTTCAAAAACTTTTGCAAGCAGAATGGGATGAAAGTTAGTACCAAGGTTGAGCAGTTGATGAAGGAGAATGTGAAGAACACCACCCTGGGCCAGTTCATCAAGCAACAATAGTTTATTTTCACACATCATAGCGTGAGTTAATTGGGTTGGATATCAGTAGAGTTAGCGTGAATTCAAGGGGAAATCCTTACAAAAAGGGTGTGTCGCTGAATGGGAGATAGGCTCATACATAATTTGGTATCTTCTTGCGGCAGCCATAGCCCTGCTTTTTCCTCCTGGTCATTTTCTTTGCCGTCATCTTCGGCGTTTTGGATTGACTTTTCTTCCCAGGGTTGGGAGTTTTTCGATCAACCCTTTTCCCAAAAAGGTCAGTCGTTTTGGATTGACCCTTTAGAAAAGGGTCACGACACACCCTTATCTCCTTCTCACGCGGGGGATAAGGGTATTTCATTCTATGAGAATAAAGTGCCAGATGATTTGAGATGCGCAACCAGCTCTGCCGTGTTAAACGCTTTTATGGCTGAGTGTTTTTTAAAGTGTCCATCATTAGACCAAATGGGCACATCATTCATTGACATAGACAAGGCAATATATTCGACATCGTCCTCTGCTGAAGCTATTGCCGAAACAATTTCGCGAGCTCCCTTAAGAAACTTTTCAAACTTCTCTTTTGGCACGGCCTTTATTGCGGATTTGAGTTTCTCGATTAGCGTGTCAAAGTCATTTGCGGAAATCCCTGAGAGTTTTTCAATTCTTGCCATATGCTCTGCAATCTCTTCAAAAAGAAACTCAGGAGCATACAGTGTTACGGCTGTTGAAAATATGATGTCCTTTGTCACGCCCTTTCCAATAATGGCCGTGAACACGATAGATGCGTCAATTACGAGCTCCATTTACCGCAGCTCCTTATACAGGCCCTTGTATCTCTCATGCATTGACTTCTTTACAGCATTGGCAAGCTCATCAGCATCCTTTTCTGTGAGCTTCGATTTGGAAACGATTCGCTTGAATTCTTCAAATGCTGTTTTCAATTCCTCTTCGCGAAGGAGGGCGTCGCGTGCCGCTTCCGACCAGTTGACCCATGCAAATTTCTTCATTTCAGACTTCACATCATCAGGCACTGTCAATGTCACCGTTGTCATGTCAAAATCACCTCACAGTTTGCCTTTGCTTTTCAGCTCTTCAAACTTTTTCAATTCTTCAAGCCTTTTGAGTATCCCTCTTTTGAGCACTTCGTTCCAGTCTGTGTCCGGGAATCGTTTCTTGAGATCGTTTAACTTTTCAGGCACTGATATCGTTATCGTTGCCATTCCATCACCTCCACATATTTCAGTTCATACAGTTAAATCAGTCTATATATTTAAATTTTGTGTTTCCCGAATGGCGCGACGTGGGCCCGTTGGCGTGGCTGTGTTACCGCGGCCCTCTGCAAAGAGGAGGGTAAGGCAACCGCGCCCGTGCCGTCAAACTGCCTTTTCGGGAATTCAGGGCATGAGAAAGGAGGCAGTTGAACAATGAGAATACTTCACTCTGTTTGCGCCTGCGATTTCGGGCTGCTGCTGCCTTGTAAAAGCGGGGTTACGTGGGAGCATCAGACTGATGGGGTGATGTGCCATCACATCTTCATAGAAGGAGTGTTTTTGCCATTGCCAACACCGCATGGTGATCCGCATCGCCGCGTGTTTAAACGCAAGGAGAAATTTGAGCCTAATAACCTATTGAATCAGCTTACGCAGGCCAACTACAAGGGAACCAGCCGCAACAAGGCAGAAATCGGAAGAATCTGGCGGGAAATAAACAAAAAACTGTCCTTTAGCTACAAAAAAACAGAAGCACCGAAAGGGCAGCCACCGAATCAAGAAGGGATTCAGTGGATAAAAGTTACAGAAATCAAAAAAACCGTTGGCTGGTATAAGTTAACAAAAATAAACTACGAAGCCAGGAAGAGGGACTATGGTGGCTTAATAGGCAAAACAGTTGCGCTGATATATCCGAACTGTGATTAACTGGCTGTGAAAAACATGGGCAAGATGAAAAATCTCAAAATGGCAAGAGTGAGCGAAAGATCTGTCATCATGCTACGCTCAGGCAGGCTTCTTTCTGAACTCCTTAATGGCTTCTTTGAAGGCTGGCTCAGACTTTGCAGCCCTGAGGGCTTCCAGAAGTTCTTTAAATTCAGGATTTTCCGAAAGCGGCTTCACTTTTGCAGCTTTTGCCAATCTTTGCATGTTCAATCACCGCAATCAAAACTGTCAAACTACATTTATAAAATTTTTCATCAGGCAATCAGTGCGCACAAAGGGGTGTTTTGGGAATCATTAGCTTAACCAACAGCAAAAAGGGGAAACTGTACTTTAAGTTTTTCATAGCCGCAGCGCTCATAGCCGTAGCATTATTCTCTTACTTTGCTCTCGCCTCTGCCCCCACTTCCACCCCAGTTGCTTCCCCTGCGATTGTGAGCAACAACGGCACGTTGCTGGGCAGCACTCAGATTGCCAACGCCTCAATCGCAGCAGCCGCCCAGCAGCTTTTCTTTTCCTCAAACTTCTCTGCCGAAAACGCAAGCCAGGAAACCAACAGCACCTTCAAGTGGTTCAAGAGAACTCTTTACCAGCCCCAAAACCGCTCGCTGGTTGGCTACTGGAAGCTGGACGCTTACCGCGATGGTTATCAGCCAAGGAACGGCTCGCTGGTTGGGTATTGGAAGCTGGATGGTGATGCGACTGACAGCAGCCAGTTTGGGAATAGGGGAACCATGCTTAATGGTGTGCAGGACAACTTAAGCCAAAGCTGTAAAATTGACAATTGTTTGTTCTTTGACGGGTCTAACGATTTGATTAACATCTCATTTTCCCAAAGCCTAAATCTTACAAGCAGCTTTACTGTTGAGGCTTGGGTTAAGGAAGGGCCGACAGCTAACTTCCCACTGATCTTTAGTGCCAGAAACCCTCTAAACCCATACTATGGGTGGACAATCGCAGGAGGGCCGCTCGGCGCCAATGGCAATAAGATTCTCCTAACTATAAGTGGGGCGTCGGTTAATGGAGCTATAGACATTTCTAACAACCAATGGCACCATGTGGCTGCCACGTATGATGGCACTACAGGTCGCCTCTACGTTGATGGTGTGGCAGATACCTCAGGTGCGCTTGCCAATAATAACCTGACTGGTTTCAACAGGACGATGTTTTACATTGGTTTTGACCCAGACCAGGCGCAGGCTTGGAACGGCTCCATCGACGAAGTTGCCATCTACAGCTACGCCAAGTCCGCAGCAGAAATCTCAAACGACTACAAGTTCTCGCCTTACTATGCCAAGGACAGCAGCCCTGCTGGGAATCATGGGACCTTGTACAATGGCGCCAGGGGCAACCAGTCGATGAATTGCAAAATTGATGATTGCGTGTTTTTTGATGGCGTGGATGACTTTGTAAATGTTTCTAACACGACTGGCTTCAGGTTCCCTGACGTTGACAGCAAGGACTGGACCGTGGAGATGTGGGCTCTTGCCCTTAACCAGCAAGGCACTAATTCAGGCCAGCCTGGGCTTTGGGCTCTTGATGGAAATCACGTCCTTTACAGGCTGTCTGATGGAACTGTGCAGGTGTATTGGGGCGGCTCACTAATAAATGGCGGTATTGCCAACAACACATGGGCGCATTATGCTGTAACTAGAAGCGGCAACACTTTCACGCTTTACTTTAACGGCGCAGCTAACGGCACAGCCACTTCCACCAACAGGGCTTCCATTAACAACTTCATGCTTGGCACCCAGACAGGCGGCGCTTATACCCTTAACGGCACCATTGACGAAGTCGCCATCTACAGCTACGCCAAGTCCGCTGACCAAATCCTGCAGGACTACAAAAACAGCCCGTACAGCGCCATGATTTACAAGGATGCTGTGGGGTACTGGCACTTGGATGAGAATGGAGGAACTAATGGTTATGCTGATAGCAGCGGACAAGGAAACACTGGAACGATTGTTGGCGTCGTTGCCAACACCACAGGAATCATAAAAGGAGCTGCGAACTTTAACGGCAGTTCTAACTACATTAGTGTTGGGAACCCTGATTCCCTGAACAACCTGACAAACTTCACCATCAGCGCATGGGTTTACGTTGCTCATCCTACCAATGCGTGGATGTATTATATGGGGAAAGATTATTATGAGAGAGGAGCACTATCATTGGGTTATGGCAACGAGAATGGGTTGTGGTTTACTGCTGCTGATAAGAACGCAGCCTCTTGGGGGACTCCTAACTTGACGAACGTGTGGGTGCATCTCGTTACCACTGGTGACGGCTCTAATGTGCGCTCGTACGAAAACGGAGTATTAAAGAGTACCCAAGGTATTTCCGGTGGTTTTAGGATAAACTCGAGCTCCGCATGGTGGATTGGCGTGTCATCAGGAGACACCAGATACTGGAACGGCAGCATAGACGAAGTCGCCATCTACAACCGCACCCTTAACGCTTCTGAAATCAAGCAGCTCTACCTCC
>JAHFTU010000056.1 GCA_023269295.1 Candidatus Woesearchaeota archaeon
CAGGCACTACAATGAGGCACGGCCTCATATGAGCCTGAACTTCAAGACTCCCAAAGAAGTCTGGGGCGAACTAAAGCGGAAGTAGTTTCGTGACCGGAAGCAGTTTCGGGATAACAGAGTCCAGGATGGAGCGTGCCAAAAAGCTCAAAATCGCTGTTTTTATTAATTTTATATAAACCAAAATGTTTATAAGTAGTCCTACTTTCTTCTGCATGCATAGATGGGTACGTGGTGATTCTGGATGGAAATCCGTAAAGTGCAGCGCTCTGGAAATACATTTTACCTTTACCTGCCTGCGGCCTGGTGCAAGACAAACCGAATTGCAAACGACACCCAGCTTGTGCTTGACATGTCTTCTGAGGGCAGCCTGGTTGTTTCGGCTAATCAGCAGACAGCCGCAGATAAGCAGCTTACCCTAAGCTTTTCTGAAAACAGCGGCAAGCTTGACCGCAGGCTGATTAACATGTTCATTGTAGCCTCTTACCTTAACCCGGTGAGGTCTTTCAGGATTAAGCTTAACAAGCCAATCTCATCGCTTGACATTCTGGACCAGAAGCGGCTGATGAGCAGCATTGAGCTTGTTGAGTTCGGCGAGGACTCCATAAGCTGCGAGTCAACGATTTCTGTGGAGGACCCTGACATTATCCTGAAGACCCTGATAAGGAAGATGCTGAACATGATAAAGGTCATGCAGACAAGCGAGGCAAAGGAGCTTGTTCAGAGGTATGAGGAGGAAATAGACCGGAGCAATACCCTTATTCAGAAGTCTGCAATCAGCACGCTCATGTTCAAGCGCTCCTCAAAGCTGAGGCACATTGAGCTTTTCTACATTGCCATGCTTTCAAAGAGCCTGGAAGGCCTGGCTGACCATCTCATCGTGACAACCGCCAAGCAGACCAAGAGCCTGGCAGAGCCGGTTCATGCAGTATTGCTCAGCCTCCTGAAATGCCTTGACGCGCTGGATTACCGTTCGGCTGCTGGGTTTGCGACTGAAATGCTTTCGGTGATTGACAAGCTTGATGACAAGGATATTCATGCTCACCGGATTAAGGCCCTGCTCCAGAACCTTTCAGAAACGCTCATTGACTGGGCTGTTACCAACGAAGTTGAATCCAAAAAGTGAGCGAGCAAGTGCCATTTTTTCTACTTAGTTTATGGAAGTTGCAGCACCATTTGTAAATTAAACTGCACCCGTAAAATAAATCCCGCAAATTTTTTCCGTAAACAGCTTGGGATTAGCTCAAATGCGTGCCCTGATTGCCAAATGGTTGCAATGGCTGATGCTGCTTCGCTCATGATGTATGTTCTTGTCTTTGTGACCGGCTTTGTCACCGGCAAACTTTTTGCAGCGCTGCAGTTTGCCGGGTTCAAGGCAGCCTCAAGGATTTCCCCTGAGGAGCATCAGGCAAGGAAAAGCGTTAACAAGCTGATACGGCTTGGCGGGAAACTTTAATCTCTCACAATCCTGAACAGCCCAACATTAACCCTTCTCATCTTTGAGCGGTGGAACTCGTACGTGTTCTTCAGTTGCAGCTGCAGCTGCATGATGTTCGTCACAGAAAAACCATTGTCAGCAGCGAGCTTCTTAACAAAATCAGCAGTTTCAATCTTGTGGAAAGAATAGATAACATCCGCAGCCTTGAACGCCTTAATGAGGAATTCTCTGTCAGCGTGCTTTGCCTTTGTACCGAAAGGCGGGTTTTGGACAACAGTGTCAACGCGCTCTTTGAATTCCGCAATATCTGCAGCCATTATCATTGTCTTGGCAGCCGCGTCTTTGCCGGCAGCCGCAGCAATGTTTTTGCAGCAGAAAACAATAGCATCTTTATCACTGTCAATAAAGTAAACTTTCTCAGCTCCCAGCAGCAGCGCGGCTATCCCAAGTAATCCGGTGCCGCAGCCAAAATCCGCAACAGCCTTCCCCTCAACGTCGCCGTTCATGTACGCGAACCAAACAGCTTCTGCAGCAGCCTCGGAGTCTGTTGCGTACTGCTCTTTCATCAGCTTCAGCTGCGATTTCTCAAACACCACAAGCTTTGACAGGATTATTGCAAGCTGTGATTTTGATTTTGGTGCTGCAGGGTTTGTTTTCATTTTAGTTGATGATTGCGGGAATATTTAGCGTTATATATAGTTGCTGTTGTCCTTGCGTTATTTTATCACCAGCTTAAACGAATCATATCCTTAAACTATCTTTTGCTTTACAGAAAACTATTTAAAGATGTGTTCGGCTGGGAGAAAGCTCCTTTAGCAAATCATTGTTGGTTGGTAGGATTGGGAGGAAGTTTATCTTTTTGCGGGTCAGTCGTTTTTTGATTGACATTTTGCTTGCAAAAGCCCAAGTCGTGCAAAGCACGACTGGGCACAGTCGCAAATCGAGCATAGCTCGATTGCGCATTCCGCTGTTAGCGGAATTGCGCCGCAAGGCGACTTGTGGGCCATGGGGGTGGATTGAGTTGGAAAAAGGTCAGTTCAGTATTAACAATGCTCTTAACATTGCAAGTTCTCAGGCTTCAGCTATCGAAGCTTTAAGGCAGCGCTTTGATGCTGCGCTCAAGGGCGTCAGGGAAGAGTTTGACGACCACCGCGAAAGCATCAACGATAACACTAACGAGATTGAAGCGAATTATGAGATGCTGGGCAAGCTTGAGGCAAAGGTTGACAGGCTTGAGGCTCAGCTTGAGCAGCTTCAGATTTCGCTTTCACAGTTTGCTGGATTTTCCTCGCGGCAGCAGCCATCTATAAGCTCTATCGAGCTTGACGAAAGGGAGAAGGACGTGTTCCTCGTGCTTTACACAGCAGCTGACGAAAAGCCCCTGACATACAGGGATATTGCCTCTGCCATGAAGGAGAGCGAGTTCCTTGTGCGCGGCTACATCACCAACATGATTGAAAAGGGCGTTCCGATAGATAAGCGCTACGTTAACGATGTTGCCTACATCGCGCTTGACAGCTCTTTCAAGGACAGGCAGGCCAGGGAAAACATTGTGAAGCTCAGCCAAAGGACTGTTAGGGAGTTTGCGGTTTAGTAAGGAACTCGTTACTTCTGCGCAGAATCCGGCTGAAAAACTTGCTCGTTTAGGAAAAACTTATGCTGCCTCTTTGAAAAATAAATGTCAAACATAGAGAATATGCTATCTTGGCCTAGGACTAAAGCAAAATCCGAATGAGGGTCGAACTTTTCTCTAATCCAATACATCCTCACTGTCTGCTTATGCCCGGTTACTTCAATATTCATTAGTGTAATAAACACCTTAATTGGTTCTTTTCCCAAACCAAATATTTCATCCTCAAAAGGCATGCCTGTCTTAATTTCTGTCTCGGCCCTAAATTTTTCATTTGAAAAATTAGTTCCAAGTGCTATGCCAATTTCTTCAAAGCTGATTGTTTTATCAGAACCTGAGTCTACTATAGCCTCAAAGGGCAATGACACGCTGTCCTTGCTTAGTGTAGTTGCTAGGAGTGGCCTTAATGTCTGGCCATCTTTTATTATTGTTCTGCTTTTTGACGTAATACTTTTAGGAAACCATTGGTATGGAAAAGAAAAGGCCATTTCTATTTGACCAGGGCAAGGTTACTTTTAGGGATAGAAGTGAATACCTTATCAGTAGTTTTTTCAGCCAAAAGCGCTTTAATCACTTTGGCAGCATCGGTGCCATGATACTTTACTTTGCCTTCAACTATGCCTAAACATTGCCCTTCATACTCCACCATCTCCTCAGGTTTTAGAACAGATAGTCCTGACGGACGCACAACCTCCTCTTTTTTAGGCATAATTCCATCTCCTGGATTATTGCATAAAAACCTTTCCATTTTCGACCAAACATCTCTCACCATTGGCAAATGCACCTCATTATTTTTTCTTCATACCTTATTTAAGCACTTCTCACCTAAGCCACCTTAACCGCAGGCTGAGCACCTGTAGTTGCATACTGCTCATTCGAAACATGCCCTTCTGTCTGGAGCAGCTTTTCTGCCTGCGCTGAAAATGTCGTCACCCTTTCGGCCTTTTCAAGGGTATCCTTCTGCTTCTTGATTTGCGCCTGCGCGTTTGGCAGGACAGCGTAGTTCACTCCCTTGATTACGTCTGCGAGTTTGCGGACTGAGCCGGAGGAGCAGTTGCTGCCGGCTGCTCCTGACTGTTTGCTTGTTGATAATCCTTTCCCCTCAGCAGATTCACAGCCTGTTCATAGAATGTTGTTTTCTTGTCAGCCTTTTCAAGCATTGACCTTTGCTTGTTAACCTCCTTCTGAACAGTTGGTAACATTGTGTAGTCAACTGTTCCTATGACGCTTACAAGCCTTCTGACAGCATCAGTAGTTGCAGCGCTTCCAGCCTGCACTATGCCGGTAAGTATTTGGTAAGCACCGGTGACTGCTATTGCTGTTTCAACGAGTTGTGGCAGCAAATCGTCTGCTTGCCTTGTTCGCTGCACAAACGTCAGGAACCTTGTTGCGTAGGAATGCACAAGCCTGAGCTCATGGAGGCCCATCCGGACAACATCCTCTTTTGCCCTTACCTGCGAGCTTTGCTTGTAGGTATCAACAACCTGCTGCCCTAAAACTTCCAGCACGTTTTCTGTTTCCTTCTCAGCCCTCAAAGCGTTGTTAAGCTTTTTCTGTAATGGAACGTATTCAGGGCTGTCCATCAATGTTCGCGCAAGCTGGTCAGACTTGGTTTTTACGGCTCTTCGCGTTTTGGCAAGCTTTGTTTCATCTTCTGCAAGTTGTGTCTTGGCAACGTCAAATTCATTCATAAGGTCCGCATCATAATCCCTAAGCTTTCTTACTATTCCCTCAGAGTGGTTCACGGCCAAGCCCACCTGCTTTTGCATTGCCGCCATAACCGTAATCTCCTTGCTCACCAGCGCTTCGAGCGATGGCACAGGCTCAGGAACCAGCCCTTGAAATGCTCTTAACAAGCCATGAGAGGTTGCGCTGTAAAACACTGCTTTTGCCTGTTCAGCTGCTCTAAGTGCGCTGCTTTCCTCTAGCCTTGCGTGGTAACTGACCCTGCTTTGCAGTTTGCCTAGCTCAGCCATGTGCACCATTGCTGCCTCATAACAGGCAGGCGCCTTGTTTGCTGCCCCGCTCTTTTGAGGGCTTTCCTCATAAAAGTCAGAAAAATCCGCGTCAGCATCAGCATCAGTGCCTGTTCTTCCTCCCGCTATTACTCTCATTTTTCCGCCAGGGATTTTTCCGTTTCTGTCGTGGTTGTTCATGCTGCCAGCTCCATTAACCATTTCTCCCACCTCTTTCGTTAGCCTTTTTGCAGAGTTGAAAGCCTGTGCCACCTCCACTACTGCTCCTCCGATGTCTGTCATTTCCGCTCACCGTGCCCTTTCCGCCCTCACTTTTTTGGTGCTGTGTATTGCTGCTGTGCCTGCTGCGGTGCTTTTTGCGCTCCGTAAAAAGTGTCAACTATTGTCTGAAGCTCCTTGCTCATGATGCCGTGCTTCGCGTCGTTGCTTATCGTTGGCCACTCATCAACAACAAGCCCTTCGCGCTGCGGCGCCCCTACGCTTTGCCACCAGTAATCAACCTTGCCGCACAAAGGTCCAGCTGGCCCTTTCGTGCATGGCAGCGAAATTGTCTCATCACCAGACTTGTACTGGAGGTAGGTCTCAATGTTGCCCTGACCGTTCTTCTTGCCCTCAACAGAGAGCGATTTTGGGCTAACGTAGCCGCTTTCAATTGGCGTGTTGTCCGGCAGGAATCTGCTCATCAGCGGATTCACGACACCTGTGTAAAGCATTCCTGCAGCTGCTGTCACTAACACGCCTCTCACAATCGTTGCTCCCAATCCCATTTTTCTTCACCTCATTTTTTTGCCGATTTTGTTTTCGCATTTAGCAACCCAAATTTTCAGTTGCTTGGCTACACCATATCAAGCCCTTTTAACATGCCTTTCGGCAAGAAACCCGCAGGAATTGCGGCGAGAACGGATGACTTCCTGCACCTGCCAGAAATTTTCCGGAAAAAAGCCAAAAACGCGAAAATTTTGCGGCAAAAGCGAAATTTGTTAAACTGGGAACTTCGGTTGTTTGAAGCAAATCCGAGAAGAGGTAAAAGGGTTGGCTTAGTGGCTTATCTTAGGCTTAGCTTACCGTGGCCGGTTGGTTCTTAAAGTGACTTTTCCGTCCTCAAAATTAACTCTTAGACAAAGCTGCTGTGTCTGATCAAATAAGCTTGCGTCGCCAGTTATTCTTTGATAGGTTCTGTCAAAGGCTTTCAAAATTGCGAATTCAGAAGTTTGGTGTTTTCTGCTCTGTAATCCGCTTAACCCTAGTGTTGTGAAATATGCGCCTAAGTTGCGTGGCAAGACTTTTAACCCTTGAATAACTTCTGCTCTGTTTGTAGACTTCAGAAGCGGATTATTTTCTGAGAGAGTGTGGTAAACAGCTTTTTCTGCGCGAAGTGGGTCTTGCCAGTAAGCTTGTGATGCTTTAAAATCACTCCACTCATGCATATGTTCTGGCTGTGAGAGGTCAAACATGCTCACATCGCCTGTCTTGCGCTGATAAACCCTGTCAAAAGCCTGCAAAACACTCAAAGGTGAATTTTCAAGTGCATGCATCATTACTCCGCCAATGCCTATTCTGGCGAAATATGGTGACAGGCACTGCGGTAAAGTTCTTATTCCGTGAACAACCTCAGTTCTGTTTAGTGATGCTAATTTTGGATTGTGAAAGGTCAGGGCGTAGTATATAAGGAGTTCCACATTCGCGGGATGCAGGAGAGTACCGTGGCAAAATTTTCCTCTTCCCCTCGCCGACCTTTCGGCTACTACTTGCAAATACTGTTTTTGGAGGAACTCTTCGCCCATTCTGAAAAGTTCCATCCTCCTTTCGTCATCAGCTAAAATTCCTTCCAGTACATGTTTAGCCTTGCCGGTTGCAGACAATGCCAGCTCTGCCAAGTCTCGATTTACCGCAATGTCAAACTGGTTAGGTGTAAGCCTGTGCGTTTCCAAAACTTCAGGGTAAGGCAGTCCGCTAGCTCTGTCTATAATTGCGTTTATGCGCTGCTCTAAAGTTGACCTTAAAGCTCGCGAGGGTTTATTCTGGTTTGTGCGCGCCATTTTTAATGTTGGACCTGTGTTTTACTTTTATTTAAAAATATTGGCCCTTTCTTTGCGTGTTATGCTGCAAAACCAACAGAACTGGAAGCCAACAAAAACATTAATAAGCAGTTTATTTTGTCGCTGAGTCATGACTGATGCAACCACAGCCTCTGCGGACCTGTTTAAAGCAGAGATCGTAAAGCTCCTTCAAAAGCACGCTGCTGCAGACCCTGCTGAGGCAGAGTCGCGTGTTGAAACTCCTGTTGATTATTCTCTCGGCGACTACGCTTTCCCGTGCTTTTTTCTGGCAAAGGCATTGAAGAAGGGCCCGGCAGCCATTGCAATGGAGCTTGCCGCCGCAATAGGCAATGACACAGGCAGAAGCAGGCTTATAGAAAGGGTGCAGGCAACAGGCCCTTACGTTAACTTTTTTGTTAACAAGGCAGCTTTGGCAGCGGCAGTGATTTCAGCAGTGGAAAAGGAGAGAGACCGCTACGGCATGACCTTTTTGCAAGCAAAAAGCTCAACCAAAAAAGAAAAGGCCAATCAAAAAACAATTATGGTTGAATACTTCCACGCCAACACCCACAAGGCAGTGCACGTCGGCCATGTGAGGAACATCTGCCTTGGCGAGTCGCTTTGCAGGATTCTTGAGTTCAGCGGCAACAAGCTGGTAAGGGTCAACTACCAAGGCGACATAGGTCCTCACGTTGCTAAGTGCATCTGGGGCATTCGCAACCTTAATGTCGGTGCACCTCCTGCAACAAACCGCCTTAGGTGGCTGGGCAACGTTTATGTTCAGGCAAACACTGCTGTGGAAGGAAACGAGCAGCTGGAAGCCGAAGTCAAGCAGCTTCTGTTGCGCATTTATGAAGGTGATAAGGAACTGAACAAGCTATGGAAAGAAACGAGGCAGTGGTGCCTTGACGAGTTTGACGAGATGTACAAGGAATTCGGAGTCAGATACAACGAGTTCTATTTTGAAAGCGAGGTTGAATTTGAGGCCCGCAAGATATCACAGCAGCTGGAAAAGGAAGGCATAGCGCAGGAAAGTGATGGCGCGATAATCATGGACCTCAAGCAGTACAAGCTTGGCGTGTTTGTGCTGTTCACAAAAGACGGCACAGCGCTTTATTCCTCCAAAGACATTGCGCTGGCTAGAAAGAAGATGTCAAAATACAAGCTTGACAGGTCAATCCACGTTGTTGGCAGGGAGCAGGAGCTGCACTTCAAGCAGCTTTTCAAGACGCTGGAGCTTATCGGTCCAAAGGAAAAGGAATTTGCCGCTAAGTCCTTCCATCTCATCTACGGCCTTGTGATGCTGCCTACAGGAAAAATGTCCTCA
>JAHFTU010000109.1 GCA_023269295.1 Candidatus Woesearchaeota archaeon
GATTACATTTTCTTGTTGGACCAAACCTAAGAAGCAATATTAAGCTGTATCAGCTAAAAAAATAAAATAATCACTAAAACCTTATGTCAAACCCGTCAAATTCGCCGGAGGGCTGCTCTTCCTTTATGTCAACGTCTGTTATGAACGCCATCAGCGGGCCTTTCCTGAACTTTCTTTCAAACTCTTTCAGCTGCTTTTCCTCGCCTTCGGCAACGATTTCAACAGCGCCGTCCCTGAGGTTGCGGGCAAACCCGGAAACTCCAAGCGCTTCGGCCTCGCGCCTTGTGAATTCCCTGTAGAAGACGCCCTGGACCTTGCCTTTAACTGTTACGTGGATTCTTTTTGCTGCCATTTTCGCTCACTGCTTCAGATAATTCATTTGTTGCTGCCCGCATCCTGTTGCGTCTGCTGGGCTGGCGCATCTAAAGCCCTGTATGCAAAGCTGCCGTAGCGCCACTCGCTGGTTGAGTTGGGAGGCGCTGGCTCTATCCTGTTGTCAGCAAGCTGCGGGTTTGCCCCGGGCTCAACGTGAATGCCGTCGCCAAAGCTCCTGATGACGTTGTTTCTTATTTGTGGCGAACCCTTGAGCACAACAATTCCTGTATGGGAGTCGTGAATGGTGTTGCCTTCGACAAGCGGGCTGCCGCCGTTGACGTCAATCGCTTCGTGGCCACAGTCGTAGACTTCGTTGCTGATTACTTGGGGTGACGATGCGCCAAGCGAGAAGCAGCCCCACATGGTGTGCCTGACAACGTTGTTCCGGAAGACGCTGTTAAGATGTGAGCCGGCAGGCGAGATGCCGTTGCGGGAGTATTCTATAACAGCATGTTCGATGATGCTGCCGCCCCCTCCTGGCGAGACTGCCTCCCAGTCAGCCAAGGCAGGCTGGGCTGCTGCTGAGGTGAAGACTATTGGCTGCTCAGGCGTGCCTTGCGCAAGCAATTTTCCATTAATGTCAAGGGAGGCGTGCGACTGCGCGTAGGAAATGAGCCGCGTGGGGTCATCATCGTTGAAGCCATCAGGCGCAACCTCCAATCCCTTGCCTTGGTCGTCCTGCACTTTGAATTTTATAACAGTGCCCGGCAATATTGTGAGATCCCTGATGATGGTGACATCTCCTGTTATTATTATTTCGCCGCTCCAAACCTGGCTTCTGAACTGAATGCCAGATACGCTTTGGCTTGAAACATGGGCTGATGGCAGGCTAAAAAAGATAAACGCTGCCGAAAGAGTGACAAAAGGCACAGCCAGGAGCAAGTAAAGCTTCCTGCCAAGGGCTTTTTTGCTTTTCATGGCATTTCCTGCTGTTTGATTGTATTTTAAATATTGCGGTTGGAAAAGTTTATAATTGTTAAAATCAAAGATGAAGGCATGAAGCTTTTGTTCGTAATTGCTGCCACCATATTGCTTGCGCTTCTGATAGTTGGCTGCAACGGCCCGAAAAAGGAGCTGGTCAAACAGCCTGCACAGCAGCAGGTCATCGCCAGTGCGCCTGCAGTCGCGGCTGTGGATAATGGCGCGAATTTTACTTTAAAGAATGGCTGCAGCTACAATAATCCCCGTTGCAATGCGAGCTATGATTGCGTTAACAACAGCTGCGAATTAAGAAGTGGTTGCGATTACAGTAATCCGGGCTGCGGCCAAAACAGCAGCTGCGTTGATAACTCGTGTACCCTTAAGAGCGGGTGCAAATACAAAAATCCGCCTTGCAACTCAAGCCAGATATGCCAGAACAACAAGTGCTTTGAGCATATTCTCAGTAGCGGTGGCGGGGGCTATTAGTTAAAATTATATAGTCAAAGTACCGTAATAGTTGTATTAATGTCAACGGGGGTGGAAGTCGTGAACAATGAGTTAGTCAGCGTGATAAGGGGAAAGGCATCGCTGGTTGGCGAAGAGGGCGAAAATAGCCAAAAAGATGAAGGCGTGGGCGCATTGCAACAGACAAGCATAGAGCTTTCCATGCACAGGGAATACAGAATTCCTCAGAGGCCTGATGTGCAAATTGAAAGGACTGTCTGGATTCACCGCAGCAGATAAGGCAAAATATAAATACGGTTGGGGCCAAGAACTAGGCTGATGAACAAGTGGCTTGTCGGACTTATTGTTGTAGCAGTCGGGCTGCCCTTGCTGATGTTTGTTGGCAACCTCAAGTTTGAAGTTCCTGAGGCAGGCAAGGGAGGAACTGATTCTGGCTCAAAGGCAGTTACAGCTTATCCTAAAGCCCCTGAGCTTGCCGGAATCTCAGCGTGGATAAACTCTGAGCCGCTTAAGATTTCTGATTTAAAAGGCAAGGTGGTGCTTGTTGATTTCTGGACGTACAGCTGCATAAACTGCATAAGGACCCTGCCTTACCTGAACAGCTGGCAGGAGAAGTACAGCGACAAGGGACTGGCCATAATAGGCGTGCACTCTCCGGAGTTTGATTTTGAAAAAGACCTCAGCAATGTGAGGAAAGCAGTTGAAAAGTACGGCATAAAATACCCTGTTGCTCTTGATAATGACCACGCTACATGGAGCGCTTTCAGGAACAACTACTGGCCCCATAAGTATCTCATTGATATTAACGGCAAAATCCGCTACGACCACATCGGCGAGGGCGGCTATGACAAGACCGAGCAGGCCATTCAGGAGCTCCTGAAGGAGCGGGCCGGCAAGATGCGGCAGAAGGTTGCAATCCCTGAGGAAGCAAGCTCCCCTGAAAAAGTGGTTGGCGTCAATTTTACTTCCATAGCAACCCCTGAGATTTATCTTGGCTACCAGTTTGCCCGCTCTAACATCGGCAACGATGAGGGCCTGCAGCCGGAAGCTGTTGTTGCGTACACTGCCCCAAGCAAAAGCTCATACGGAGAACTTGTGCCTAGCATGGTTTACGTTGGCGGAACCTGGAAGAACAATCCTGACAGCCTTGAGCTTGTCTCTGACGAAGGCAGGGTAGTGCTAAAGTACACTGCAAGGGCTGTCAACATTGTTGCCGGCTCAAGCCAGCAGCCAGCGCTGCTGCAGGCAATACTTGACGGGAATTTCGTGAATTCAACCAACAGCGGCAGCGATGTGAAAAAATCACTGGCAACTGTTGACGAGCAGCGCCTGTACAATCTAGTTATGGATGATGGCTACCACACCAAAACCATTGAGGTGAATGTGAGGGGCAAGGGCTTCAGGCTGTACACTTTCACATTTGGGTGATTTCTAGCTTCTGGCAAACCACATCAAGAGCAGCAGCTGCAAATATTATTCTGGTGGCTGCCACAATCATTGACTAAAAAGAAGAAATCAAAAAAAAGAAAAAAATAAAGCACTTAATTACTGTGAGACGAAATAATCAGAAATTATTATCGTCTTGGTGTTCTGTGCTTTGCGTAGCAGTCCCTGCAATATACAGGCCTGCCCTCGGCTGGCTTGAAAGGAACCTCAGACTGTGCTCCGCATTCAGAGCAAGTGATGGTGTTCATTTCCCTAGGTCCAAATCCTGGCATATTCTATGCACCTACTATTGCTATTTTCCTTATATTTCTATAAGTCGTATAGCTTATACTTCTCTACACGGCCCCCACTATACTACTGCGAGAAATCCTGTATGCTCGGAAGGGGTCTTTTCTAGTATATAAAGGTATGCTTTTTTC
>JAHFTU010000110.1 GCA_023269295.1 Candidatus Woesearchaeota archaeon
GAAGTGGCTGGCAGCGGCTCTGGTACTTCAAAGCCCAGAAAGGAAAGCAGAGAGTCGAGCGGCGAGGGCGCTGAAAGCCCTGCAGGCAGCTCTGAGACAGTGGAGCAGCCTGTTGACACCGAGGACTTCGGCGAAGAAGACGGGTAAATTGCAGCACTGGCTTTTTCTTGTTTTTACAAATTTTTTTATACGTGAAATTCGAGCTTTTTGTCAATGAGAACGTTCATAGCTGTTGACCTGCCGCAGGAAGCCAAGGATGAGCTTGCTTCAGTGCAGAAGCAGCTTTCAACCGCAGCCGCAAAGATGAGCCTGGCGCACGACTTTCACCTCACTTTGAAATTTCTGGGCGAACTAACCCCCGCAAAGGTCGAGGCTGTGAAAAATTGCCTCAGCCATGTAAGCTTCAGGCGCTTTACTGCTACTGTTGCCGGAGTGGGTGTTTTTCCCTCGGAGAATTACGTCAGGGTTGTCTGGGTTGGCATAGAGCCGGAAGATAAGTTTCTGCAGCTGCAAAAGGAGATTAACGACGCGCTTGACAAAGAATTTCCAAAAGATAAGGGCTTCAAGCCCCATATCACACTGGCAAGGGTGAAGTTTGTGCAGGATAAGCAGCAGTTCAGGCAGCAGCTGCAGCAAATAAAAGCTGGTAGTGTGAAATTCGCGGTTGATTCATTCACGCTTAAGAGAAGCACGCTTACAAAAGAGGGCCCAATATATGAGGGCTTGGCTGTTTACACAGGCAGGTAAAGGTTTTTAAACAGCCCGGCTCTCCTAAGCCAAATGGTAAACTACGGCGCAGCATTCAAGCTGCCTTTCAGCAACTGGGGGCGGTTTGCGGCTTTATTCCTGCTTGCATTTGTCACTTCTGGCATGAGCGTGTCAACTTCGGTTATCAGCAGCTTGAGCAAGAATGCTCTGGTTGGCGTTGCTTTGAAGCTCTTGCTGGTGGAGTTAGCGCTTTTCGTTGTGACGATTTTCTTCTCCTTGATAACTATGGGCTACACTTTGAGGATAGTCAGGAGCGCAGCGCAGGGAAAGAATGTTTTGCCGTCATTTGATAACTTCTTTTCCATGATTGTGCCCGGCCTTAAGTATTTCTTAGCCTCTCTAATTTACTCCATCCCTTTCATAATTTTTATTGTGATTGGTGCTGCTTTGGTAATTTGGAGCATTGCGTCTCATTCCTCAGGTGCTGCTGTCATCGGGATAGTGATTTCAGTCCCTATATTCCTTGCATGGCTAATTTTTGCCGCCTATATTCAACCGATGCTAATGACACATTTCGCCCACGAAAACAGGTTCTCTGCTTTCTTTGAGCTCCGCAGGTGCTTTAAGTACGCCTTTACATCAGCATATTTTGTGCCATGGCTTGCCGCCTTTGGCTATTCAATCGCCTTTTTCATACCATATTTCATAATCATTATGCCACTTAGTCTCCTCACAACTGCCACGCCGCTTGCTGCGCTTCTGACAGTGCCTATAAGCGCACTTTACAGTACAATTCTGGCCCCAACAGTGTCAAACCTCTACGGCCAGGCCTATCATGACATTAGGGCTGGTGAAAGTGGAAAGGCTGCTGTTGGCAGATTGCATGTCGTCCGCAAAAAGTAAGATTTATAAACCAGCCTCCTGTTCTTTTCCATATTGCCCATGAAACGCGATGCGTTTTCCGCGTTTTCGATCGGCCCTTTTAGAAAAAAGGGTCGGCTGCATCCGGGCGATAATAGGTGCAGTTCAAGCACAACTTCTTGGACTGTTAAATTTTGAAATTTGAAGGTGAGAAATAATGACAGAAGCTGAGCAGTTTTTGGTAGCCCAGGACGTTTACCTGAAGGCAGGCATACACATTGGGACAAAGTTCCGCACAAAGTACATGGAGCAGTTTATTTACAAGACAAGGCCTGACGGGCTGTCTGTTCTCAACCTCCAGAAGATTGACGAAAGGATAAGGCATGCTGCCAACCTTTTCTCAAAGTACAAGCCTGATGAAATCATCATAGTCGGCAAGAGGGAGAACAGCTGGAAGGCTATAAGGGCGCTCAATAAGCACACAGGCATAAAGATTTTTGCCGGGCGATACATGCCGGGCATCCTGACAAACCCTGTCCTTGACAATTACATTGAAGGAAAGATAGTCCTGGTCACTGACCCGTGGCCTGACCGCAACGTCATTGATGACGCTGTGAAGGTGGGCTTGCCGGTTGTCGCGCTGTGTGACACCAACAACAACGCGAACAATGTTGACCTTGTGATTCCGTGCAACAACAAGGGAAAGAAGAGCCTGGGCCTGCTTTTCTGGATTCTCGCGAGGGAATACCTCAAGAACAGGGGCGTTATCAAGAGCGATGACGAGTTCAAGGCCCCTCTGGAAGAGTTTACGGAAGAGTGAGGCAGCAGCTATAAGAATTGTAAGAAAAAAGGCGCTCTTTTACTCGTCAAAGTCTGCTTCGTAGCCGAGCATAAAACCTTCTTCGCCAGCGCTCACCTCATCGTCATCGAGGAGTTCTGAGGCGCCCCTTTCGTCGTAGACATCTATGTCAAGCTCATCTTCTTCTCTCATTTTGTTCACCAGCTGAAAGGGCAAAATATTAATATATATGCTTATGCCCTATACCGCATATACTCTATACTTAGGCGGGAAAATTATATTATTAATATTTTAAAATTTATATAAATATTGGGTGATTTTTGTGACTGAATTCAGGAAACTTATGGCTTTTGGGAACTCTTCGTTCGTTGTTTCTGTGCCGAAGGACTGGGTGGAGAAGAACCGCCTGAAGAAGGGCGACGTCCTTATAGTTGACGAGCGGCCTAACGAACTTACATTTGCCTCTAAGGACTCTAGCGAGCGGAGGCAGTTCAGGGAAGCTGCGATAAGCGCAGCCGGAAAGGGCATTCAGGAGATTAAGACAGAGATAACTGCGCTGTACATAAACAATTTTGACGTGATAATGGTGACTGAAGTTGGCAGCGCTGCCAAGGACATCAAGAATGTCTTTCATGGCCTTGTTGGGATGGAAATTATTGATGAGACAACAACCAAGATTGTTGCCAAGGACATGCTTGACATCAAGGAAGTTTCCATGAGCAACGTTGTAAGGAGAGTTGATATTATTTTGCGCTCCATGCTTGAGGACTCAGAGGGATTTTCGGGCGCTGAGGCAGAAAGCGTTTACGAGAGGGACAAGGAAGTCAACCGGCTCACTCTTCTTGGCTTCAGGACTGCCAGGGCGGCGGCCAACAACCCGAGGCTGCTCCGCCTGTTCGAAACAACTTACTGGAACATCATGGTGTCCAAGCAGATTCTCTCGCACCTTGAGAGGTTTGGCGACCAGATAAAGCGCCTGTTGAGGTTTGCAAAAGAGAACAGCAAGGAAGTCAGCAAGCTGAAGGGCTTCAGGGAGATTTACGCCAAGATAGTGGCGCACTATGAGGCTGTCATGAAGATTTATTACAACAGGGACAAGACACAGGCCTTCAAAACAGAGACAAACTCAAAGACCCTGCTGAAAGAGTGCGATCGCCTGCTTGAGAAGCACAATTCTGTGACTGCTGCGAGGATGATTGAGTACTTCAAGTACATGATAATCTCAGTCAGTGGCATACT
>JAHFTU010000057.1 GCA_023269295.1 Candidatus Woesearchaeota archaeon
GCAGATAAGGAGCCTGCAGGACGCTTTGAGGCCTTACGGCATTGAGGTTTTCGCTGCACACTCAGGAGAAGACCACGAGACTGTTTTCAGGGAAATGATAGAAAAGGGGTTTGAAATAATGGTCACCCAGGTTGCTTCTGACGGGCTCCCTAAATGGTTGGGCAAAACAATAACGAAAGATAACTTTGATGAATTAAAAAAAGATTCTGAAAAATACGGCTTCCACATCGGTTTTGAAGGAGGTTACGCAGATACATTTGTTGTTGATGCACCAACTTTCAGCAAAAAAATAGTGGTTGATGAAAAAGAAATTGGAAAGGTTATGGAAGATGCTTATTCTGGGCATATCGTGCTTAGGAAGCTGTCTCTTGCTGCAAAGTCTGATGTTGAAGTTGCTGCCTTCTCGCAGCAATGAGTTTTTAGCTGCTTTTTCTTCTAGCTTTTTAGACTATGCGCAAATGAGTTCAGGGTTACTGAAATAGTATTCGCGTAGAAGTCAATCAATCGCAGATCTTTTATCAGGTAAGTGTAGTGAGAGGTTTGCCGGATGGCGCCTTTTTTTGCCATATAGTCAAAAGCGTCCCGAAGTGCTAAATAGCTGCCGCCTTGCAGGTCCTCTGAAACATGCACCCCCATTTTCTGGGCATTTTGAACAAGGGAATCTGCATAAGCGAGTAGCTTGAACCAGTCATTAACCTGTGTGTCGCGCAGAGCCACTGCAATTGCGCTTTTTGGGGTCATTGTAACAAGCTTTACAATTCTCGATGTGATATCTGAGTGGAAGAAATCCTTTTCTTCATCTGTAACTATGCCGTTAGGTGCGTAATGGGTGGCGGCTATTGGCTCGCCGAAGTTGATATATACTTGCCCATATCCTTTATCGGTCCAATCTAAGAGTTTTTTCCAGTTGACTACGTGCATCAGCGCCCACATAATGGAAGAGGCTTGGCTTTTGTTTTCCCTTGGCTTTTTTTGCCTTTTACCTTCTGTGGCAAGCGCCTGTGAAAAAGCAACGGCTTCGGGAATTGTGCCATAGGTAACTGAAGCAGGAACAATCCATTCCGCACCTTCTAGTATGCCGGGGGTAGCTGAAAGGTTAAGCTGCTCGACGAACCCTTCCTTTTGCCTTCCCCTGCCCGTGTAATTATGCACTATTGCCCCATTTTGAAGGAGATGCGATTCATATGCGGCAAGAACAGCGTGGAATAGTGCATCAGACTTCCCTCTGACACTGCGCTTGAGGTAAATGGCTCCGCTGTTATGGATCCACAAATCCAGAATTTTTGACAAGACAAAGCTTACTGGCCTTCCAATAAGTGTGAGTTTTAGACTTTCGCGCGGGACATTCTCGCCTGTACCGTAATATACCTGGCGGATATTATTCTTGGAAAAGAAGTAAAACCAGTCGCCAACTGTGCCATAGGATGCGTGGTTTGATATGACTGCAACTTTTCCTTTTTCCAAGATTTCCAAAACTTTTTCAAGGCCTGTGTATTTTACTTGGTTTGAAAACGAGAGTAAAAGATATAGTCTGGAAAGTTGCATTGAAACGAACATGGCTGCTGGGTTGTGAGTAGACCTGATACTGTGGAAAAATTTGCTGGCAGTCTCTTCTGCAGTTTCCTTTGGTATGCCGTGCTTTCCAAGCCGTTGTATTACACTTTGCACATGCACGCTTTGGAGTATTATACTTTCGAGGTTTGTATCCTGCCTCCCGGCTCTGGATGCTGTTAGCGTCATACGGAGGGAAGTGCCAGATGTATTTAATTATCTTTTGCTGTTTGCTGTTTTCGCCCGATAACCAAGCGTTCTTGGCCCATCAGCGCACTAAATCGCGGATTTGAGTGGCTTTCAAAAGTTCCAGATTTATCGTCAATTCCGCCGGTTCAAACCAAAACCTATTTAAACAGCAGAAGCAGCCTTTTAAGTGTTATTTTCCGACGACAAAACAGTGTTCGGGACAGCGGAAAAACAGCTTAAAAACAGCCCAAAAAAGGCAAATTCTTTGTTCAGGGAAAAAGCAGCCGGAAATCAGGAAGGTAGTGTCAAAAATGGCAGATTCACCAAAAGGCGAGGAAAAGGAGAAAGTTAAGGGCGCGTACGATGCCTCAAGCATCCAGGTGCTGGAAGGGCTGGAGTCTGTGAGGAAAAGGCCGGGCATGTACATAGGCAGCACCAGCATCACAGGCCTGCACCACCTAGTTTATGAGGTTGTGGATAATTCTGTTGATGAGGCTTTGGCAGGCTACTGCAGCAGGATAGTTGTCGTTATTAATTCTGATGGCTCTGTTACGGTTTCTGACAACGGCAGGGGGATTCCTTTTGATGTCATGCCGCAGTACAACAAGACTGCTTTGGAAGTTGTGATGACAAAGCTGCATGCAGGCGGAAAGTTTGACAAGAAGAGCTACAAGGTGTCTGGCGGCCTGCATGGGGTTGGCGTTTCTGTTGTGAACGGCCTTTCCACTGCAATGACTGTTGAGGTCAGGCGCGATGGCAAGGTGTGCAGGCAGAAGTATGAGAAAGGCGTTCCAGTCTCGCCAGTTGAGCTTGTCGGGAACGCTGCGGCAGGCGAGACCGGAACTACAGTCACTTTCTTTGCTGACAGCACAATATTTGAAACTACCGATTTTAATTTTGACATACTGTCCAGCAGGCTTAGGGAGCTTGCTTTCCTCAACACGGGCCTGGAAATTTCGATAAAGGATGAGCGCTCTGGCAAGGGGCACACTTTCAAGTACGATGGCGGCATAAAGTCTTTTGTTGAGTTCATCAACCAGAACAAGAAGGCGCTGCATGAGGTTGTTTACATTAGCGGCGACAAGAATGGGACCCGCCTTGATGCTGCCTTCCAGTACAACGAGGGCTACATTCCAAACATCTTCAGCTTTGTCAACACCATAAACACTACCGAAGGAGGCACTCACCTTTCCGGCTTCAGGACAGCCCTTACAAGGACGATAAACACCTATGCTGAGAAGCACGGCCTGCTTGAGAAAGACGTCAGGATTTCAAGCGAGGACACTGTTGAAGGCATGTCTGCTGTTGTTGCTGTCAAGATTCCGGAGCCCCAGTTTGAGGGCCAGACCAAGAGGAAGCTTGGCAATTCTGAAGTCAAGGGCCTTGTTGAGTCCATGGTAGGCGCTGCCCTTTCATCTTTCTTTGAGGAAAACCCGAAGGTTGCAAGGGCAATTGTTGAGAAGTGCGTTAATGCCGCAACCGCAAGAGAGGCAGCGCGCAAGGCAAAGGACCTTGTGAGGAGGAAGACCTTGTTTGAAGGAAGCTCTCTTCCTGGAAAGCTTGCTGACTGCTCAAGCAGTGACGCTGCTGCGTGCGAGCTCTTCATAGTTGAGGGTGATAGCGCTGGCGGAAGCTGCAAGCAGGCAAGGAACAGGGAGCACCAGGCTGTGCTGCCGCTGAAGGGAAAAATCCTGAATGTGGAAAAGGCAAGGTTGCTGAAGATTTTTGCAAACAAGGAAATCGTTGCGCTTGCGTCTGCCATTGGTAGCGGCGTGGGCGATGATTTTGACGTCAGCAAGCTGCGCTACCACAAGATAATCCTGATGTGTGACGCTGACGTTGACGGCTCCCACATCCGCACCTTATTGCTGACGTTCTTTTTCAGGTACATGAGGCAGCTCATCGGTGCAGGCCACGTGTACATTGCCCAGCCCCCGTTGTACAGGGTTGCGAAGAACAAGAAAGAGTATTATGTCTATAACGACGCAAAGCTTCAGGAGCTGATGCAGCAGGTTGGCGAGGACGGCACTGCCCTCCAGAGATACAAGGGCCTGGGCGAGATGAATCCCGAGCAGCTGTGGTCCACCACCATGGATCCTGGCCGCAGGGTGCTGCTGAAAGTGAACGTTGACGACGCAGTCGAGGCCGACAAGATTTTCACGCTGCTGATGGGCGAGGAAGTTGAACCGAGAAGGCTGTTCATCGAGGCTCATGCGCTTGAGGTCAAGAACCTGGATGTTTAGTTTTCTTATGGTGAGTGCCTGCTTTTTTGCTAGAAAGGTTAAAAAGGAGTCAGAAATTACCTTTCTGTTATGCTTGAATTCAACAGTAATCCCAGTGCTTATGGCCGCCAGCCGATAAGTGAGCAGAGCATAGTTGATGTGCTAGCTGAAAAAGGTTCGTTGACTGGAAGAGACATCGCCGAGCATTTCGGGCTTGACTATTACGAGGATAGGCAAGCTATTTTTCACCTCTGGGCTGTCTGTACCAGTTCAGTCATCATAAGTAGAAAGACTGTGGGCGCAAGATATTTGAGGATTGATAAGGACACAGGCAAACTCGAGATAACTCCTTCAGTTCCAAGGGAGTTTGCCGATTTTACTGCATGGGGACTGGATGCTGAAAAAGTCGCTTCAAAGGCAGAGCAGGTTTTGGGTTATCACTCCATGGTCAGCAAGGGCAAAAAGGCCTTGGCAAAGCGCATCGTTAAAGGATGTGGAAATAAATTGGCTGGATCTTACCAGCCCAACAGCCTTGAATCTTCCATATGCTGCTTGCTTGTTGGTGACGTTGCATACGGGATGTCGTCAGACTTCAGAAGGGAGGTTGATGGTGAATACGTAAAGGGCTCTGACATCGACATCGTTATTATCCATTCCGATACAGCCCCAGCAGCGATGATTAATGCCTTGGATGGTGCAATTTACAACCAGAAATGGCGGGCTTTAAAGCAAGATAGGGAAGAGTTGGATTACATTATCAAAAGCATAGGCCATGTAAGGAAACAGGCAGTTATGGCAACTCCAAGGGACAGTGTAGCTTCAAAAATAATCTTGGAAAGTGTCTTGATATATGGCAGCCAATCACTGTACGAAACGGTTAAGGGCATTGCCATGTCTTCTGGTGTAGCTGAAAAGCTTCACGCAATGGCTGGGCAGGCTATCTTGCTTAGAGAAGCTGAGGAGAAAAGACTTTTGGAAGAGCTAGTTGGAAAGCATAGTGCACAGCAACAGCAGATAGCGAGCCAGAAGTCATCGTAACCTTTTTAAACCACCCTTTAATCCTGAAAAGGAGCATGGGTGAAACTAAACAGGCACTGAAGATTATTAAGAAGAAGTGGCTCCAGATAAGGGCCAGCAAATTCTTTGACAATGAGCTGCTTGGCGACTGCTACGTGGCAAGCCCTGACCTTCTCATGGGCAGGACTGTGGCGGCTAACCTTGCCAACCTTACCGGCGACATACGGCAGCAGTCAGTTACGCTTAAGTTCATAGTGACTTCAATGGAAGGCGAGGCTGGAATTGCTGACGTCATCGGCTACCAGATGGCCTCGTCTGCAATCAGGCGCGTTGTCAGGAGGGGCTCGGACAGGCTTGACGAGTCGTTTGTCTGCGAGACCAGCGATGGCAAGAAGGTCAGGATTAAGCCCATGGCAATTACCAAGACGATAACCAACAGCGCAGTGCACCGCTCCATCAGGAAGATGCTTATCAACAGCCTGGTCCAGATTGTTAAGAAGCACACCTTTGATTCTCTTATTAACGAGATAATCACTTCAAAGCTCCAGATGGCTGCCAAGGCTGACCTGAAGAAGATTTACCCGCTGAAGGCTGTGGAGATAACCTCGCTCTGGCTTCTGGCGCATGAGCCGGCAGCTGCTGCAGAAGGGGAGGTAAAGTCGGCTGCTGAAATCAGTGCCGAGACTGAAGAGCCTGCTGAAGGCGCGGTCATGGTAAAAGAAGACAAGAACGCCCTGGCTGCGGATGCTGAAGAGACAGCTTGATTTGGCTATTTATTCTTAAGTAGTTAAAAATGTTCTTAAAGTGGGCAATGAGATAAAGCTTTGGTAGTCATAGCACTATCAAAAAGCAGGGTTTGATAGTAAAATTAAGCAAAAAAGGGTTGAAGAGTAGTTTAACATGGCTGGAACAGCGGATGAGTCAAGCGAGCCTATGCCTGAAGAGGTAAAGACAGGCGCTGACAGGCTCCTTGACCTGGTAAAAAGGTCCAGAGAGATAGCTATGGCCGCTGCAGCCAGTGAGCTTGGTGTCAGCCCGCAGACAGTTGAGGCATGGGCTAATTTTCTTGAAGAGGATGGCCTTGTAACTGTGAAATACAAGTTCACCACGCCCTATGTTGCTGTTCCTGAAGTTCCAAAGGCGCAGCAGCGCAGGCAGGAAGCAGGCTCTTCTGGTTCCCCTGCTGAGGGCGTTGAGTTTTCCCAGCTTAAGACCGAGCTTGGTGGCATGCAGGAAATCTTGTCAAAAGCCGGCGAGGAAAAGATTGCTGGGGAGTTTGGCATGCTGAAGCAGACCTATGCCAACCTGTTCTCAAAGCTTAAAGGCGTTCATGACAAACTCACTACACAGGCAGACATTGCGCCGCAAAAAAAGGTTAAGCTTAATGAGCTTGTAAGGTCACTTGACGAGCAATTGCGCGAGGCGGCTGTGCATGCCAGCGAAGGCAGGTTTGACGACGCTAGCTCTTCGTACGCGCGGCTTTACGAGCAGGCGAGGCTTGCCATTGACGAGCTGAACAAGCTCTATGACCAGATTACAACGCTACAGTCAATTGAGGCAACCAAGGACTACAAGGACCTGCTTGGGAAGGCGTACGAGCTCATGCAGGAAGGCAAGATGGACGAGGCAAATGACCTCTACGAAAAGCTGAAGTTTGCCCGCCAGAACCTTGCGAAGGATTTCATTGAGAAAAAGCGCCAGATGGAGGAGGACCTTGTCAAGCTTAACAAGGACCTTGCGAAAAACGTTGACCAGCTCAACCTTGAAAAGCTGAAAAAAAGCAGGGAGCGGATAAACCTGCTCCTCAATGCAGGCAACCAGCTTCTAAGGAAGGGAGAGTTTGACACTGCTGAATCTTATTACCTTGCAATAAAGCATGAGTATGACACGCTGCCTTCTGGCTTTATGGATGAGAAAAAGGAGATTCAGGAAAAGGTGCTTGGCTTTTACAGCGCCCTTGCAAAGCAAAGGGAGAAGGCAATCAGGCAGAGGTTTGACCGCACAGTGAAGCAGGTTGAAGCGCTTATCCACCAGATTCAGGAACTGCTGAAGGAATACAAGGTTGAGCCGGCAATCCAGCTGTACCGGCAGATAAAGCAGCTTTACAGCAGCCTGCCGGCAGGCTTCCTTGAGGAGAAATCCGCGCTCCAGGAAAAAATTGTGCCGCTGCACACGTCAATAACTTCCATTTACACGAAGGAATCGCTAAGCACTCTCAAGGCAAAGTCCGCTGAAATCGCGACCCTGCTTGGCGCAATGAACTCGCATACTGCAAGGGGCGAGCTTGATGAAGCCGAGTCAGCGTATGGGAAGGTAAAGCAGCTTTACAGGAAAATGCCAAAGGGATTCCTGCACGAGGAAACAACGCTGCAGGACCAGATAGTGCAGGCTTACGAGGCATACTTGAAAAAAGCAAAGCAGGTGGAAACGAGCAGCTCTTCCTCAACAATTTCCGGCGTAGCGCGGCTTCTTGAGGAAGCTGAAGCTGATGTGAAGAGGAAGGACTTTGACTCTGCCAACAGGGCGTACTCAAAGATTATGCTGCTCTACAACACCCTACCGCCAGGCTTTGCCGTGCAAAAAACAGGGGTAAGGGAAAAAGTCCTTCGCCTTTACAAGGCATTGCTGTCAGCAACCCCGGCCATGCAGGCGCAAGTTGAGTCGCCCAGGGTCACAGCAGCCCAAAAGACAATGTCAGAAATGGCTCCAGTGTATGAAAAGGGCAAGGATGCGCTTCCGGCTCCTTTGCACGAAACACGGGAGATGCCCATTAGCGAATTAGGCTGGCCGAAGGAGAAAACAGAAGAAACAGCAGCTGCTGTGGAGGGGGAAGGAACAGAGAATGCTTCTCCTGAAGCGAGCCCTGCAGGCAAGGAAGTTTCTTCCATCTCGTCAGAAGCTGCAGGGGCAGAAGAAGGCGGTTTACCGCAAGATACAGCAACAGCTAAGGATGTTAATGCCGGCACCGAAGAAGCTGCAGCAGAGTGGCGCGGTGACGATGACATTGAGAACATTGACAAGGAGATAGACGACATTGAAAAGAAGATTGAGGAGCTCAAGGGCATGAGCAGGGCAACCGTGAAATTCCCGCAACATGACCTTCTTTGAAAAAGAATGTCGCCGGAGAGGCGACATCCCTCAGCCATAGGCTGAGAGAAGGTCAATCAAGAAAGCTGATATAGTCAAGAAAGCGGATATAGTCAAAAAAGAGGTAAAAAAGAGGTGCATGGCAACGGCAGGACCGGCAGGTTTTGAAGGGGTAAGGCAGCTTATAGACTCATACAAGCTGGACATAAATGGCGTCGTTGTAGAC
>JAHFTU010000058.1 GCA_023269295.1 Candidatus Woesearchaeota archaeon
ATTGCCTGGCATTTTCCCTGGTTGCTCCATATGTCCGAGACAAGCTGCTTTCCAAGCGCTCCTGTAGCGTCGTGTACGATAATCGGGACTAGCCCCAGCGTTGAGATGTATGCGAGCGCAGCCGCAACGTCCCCCTCATAGACGGCAAGCGTCTGCGCATCTATCGCTATGATGGCAAACCTGTGCTGTTCAATCCCCTTGAACAGCTTCAGGTACATCTCCGCCTCCTTCTTTGCGCCGATGTGCTGGAGGTACTCAAGTATTGTGTTCGCCTTTGTCATTTTGCTGGAGATAGCATGTCATTTGTGGCTGTTTAAATCTCTATTGCCCTGCAAAGGACAAAATTAAACAAAAATGTCCTAAACAAAACATTTATATCTTAGCAGCCGTAACAGCAACCGCTATGAATGTAACAAAAATAACAGAAAGCTACATTGAAGGCCACCCCAGCGTGAAGGACTGCCTGAAGAAGGGGCTTGTCAACTACTCGCAGCTTTCGCGCCAGATAATCAGGGACTGCAGCCTAAAAAGCAGCGACTTTGATGCTGTTCTTATAGCGGCAAGGAGGTACTTCAGGAAACTTTCTAAGTTTATGGCAGCAGAGGACAAGATACGCTCCCTGCTGGCAAAAAGCGCGATAGGAATAAAGAGCAAGATTGTTGTTGCCGTAATTGACAAGCACGTTTTCACTGACGACCTTCTGGAGCTTGAGAAAAAGATTAAGAAAAGCAGGAGTGTTTTCTATGCAATAGAAGGCACTGAAGCTATAACAATCATCACCGCAGCCTCTTTTTTGGATGACATCCGCAGTAGCTTCAAATCCAGCATAATTAGGGTGTGGAAAGAGCTTGCTCTTGTTGTGATTGCAAGCCCTGAGGAGATTGAGGAAACGCCAGGTGTCTTCAGCTACCTGTCAGGATTGCTTAGCGATAGGGGCATAAACGTGATGGAGGCCATGAGCTGCTGGTCTGAGACATTGTTTGTGGTTTCTGAGAGTGATATTGCAAAGGTGCTGGAGGCCATGAAGTTCTGATAAAATCAAAAACTTTAAATACTACTTATACTACAAAGTTACTAAGTGGTAAAATGGCGACGAAAGCTGTTAAGCTAAGTGAAGAGAATTACGAGTGGCTGTGCGAAGTTGCCGGCACTTCTCAAGCTGAGGAGAAGAGAATGGTATCAATCGATGAGGCCGTCAGCAAAATAAGGAGAAGGCTTAGCGGGAAGCTTAGCGATTTAGGGGGGATTTGGAAAATGTCTGATAAGGAAGCTGAGGGGCTCATGCGTGAATTGAGGCGTGACTGGAAAAGATGGACAAAATCTGCTTAGATACTGACTTTCTTATTGATTTTTTGCGGGGAAAAGAGGATGCACTTTTTTTTGTTTCCCGCATGGAGGACAGGGCGGTTTTAGCAACTACGTATGTAAATCTGTATGAGCTGTACGTTGGAGCTTACAAGTCAGAGAATTCACCTCGTGAACTTACAAATTCTGAGGCTTTAAAGAACAGGCTTCAGCTGTTAAATCTTTCTGAAGCCTCTGTTAAGCTGGCAGGGCAAATAAGAGCAGAGTTAATGAAAAAAGGCAGCATTGTTGAAATAAGGGACCTTTTTATCGGTACCATAGCGCTTGTCAATGGGTTTGCTGTTAAAACAAATAATGTGAAGCACTTTGCCAAAATCCCAAATTTGAATTTGATGTAGCTTCTGCCGCTCGTACCTGCCAATCTGCCCGAAACTTTTTTATTGTTGATATGCTTCTGTTCAGTTATGGATATTGGTGCTGTAATACGGACTTTGTATGGCCGTCAAGAGGACGGACTTTCAAGCGTTCTTAAATGTGGCCTTATTCCCGGGGTATATTTGTGGGAACCAATAGGATGCTGAAGCAGCAAGAGGCGCGCTTCGGGCATAATACTCTAGGTACTGTTGTTGCATTCACCTATGCCTCAGCCTCCGAACTTATTAAGGTTGGAGTGTATTCAAAGCTTTTGGCTGGGGGTTTATACTACACTCTTAAGTAATTGAGTGCGCAAATCTTTTTAAACCTGCTTCTGTTGCCTTTTGGCTATGGTGGATGAGTCTGTTATCAGGGAAAAGCTTGAGAAGGGCTACCTGAGAATTAACACTGTAATAGAGATAGTTGGTACCCCAAAAGGGCACGTTGAGGACACCCTGCGCATGGTGCTGAAGCAGCTCCGAGAGGAGAAGGGCGTTGACGTGCTTGGCGGCAAGGTCCACGAGCCGA
The DNA here is from genome assembly GCA_023269295.1 of Candidatus Woesearchaeota archaeon. Taxonomy (GTDB): domain Archaea; phylum Nanobdellota; class Nanobdellia; order Woesearchaeales; family UBA10216; genus UBA10216. Next base: position 2,248 of record JAHFTU010000058.1, read on the forward strand.
GGGAGCAGGACGCTTTCTTCAGCACTTTTGCCGAGCTTCATGTGCTTGTGAAGGATTTCACAACCTTGATCAACATATGCTTCAGCTACATGCCTTCCTCTGTGGAGATCGTCGAGCCTGCGCACTTCAAGCTTGCGCCTATTGATATTGCGCACTTGTTCAACGATCTGCTTGGCAGGCTTCATGAGATTGACATGCGCCTCAAGAACACGAACGCCGCAAACATCCTGCTTGACAAGAACCTGTACAACCTGCTAAAGAACGCTGTCCTGCTCGTGCTTGGCTCTGGCCAGAGGACGCTTGGCGACATTTCGGTGAGGGTTGGCATTCCGGAGCAGCAGCTTGAGCCTTTCCTTGCAAAGTTTGCTGAGGAAAAGGTGCTTAGGAAGGACGGACATCATTATACGGCCTCGGTCAGGATGTAAGTGCTGGTTTTGGCTTGTTTTCTTTTCTTAAACATAAAAATTTATTAATGCTTACGGCAATAACAGCTTCTGAAATGCCAGAAACCCAGAAGCAGGATTTGAGGAAGCAGCTTGAGGCTGTTCTTTTTGCAGCAGGCAGGAAGATGACTGTTGACGAGCTTGCGAGGCTGTGCAGGACCACACCTGCGCCAGTCCAGCAGCAGCTGCAGGAGCTGAAAGCTGAATATGAGAACAAGGATTCCTCTCTGCTGCTCATGGACGAGAGCGACGGCTGGAAGCTCACAGTGAGGGAGCAGTATGCACCTGTTGTGCAGAAGATTGTGGCAGAGACCGAGCTCACGAGAACAATGATTGAGACCCTTGCCGTGATTGCGTGGAAGGCGCCTGTGCTTCAGTCCAGTGTCATCAGGATAAGGACCAATAAGGCTTATGACCACATCGCAGCGCTTGAGAAGTCAGGCTTCATATCAAGGGAGAAGCGCGGCCGCTCGCAGATGATTAAGCTCACCGACCGCTTTTTCAAGTATTTTGACGTTAAAACGCCGGAAGAAGTGAAGGAGAAATTTAAGGGCCTTTCAGAAGTAGCAGTAAATTCAGCGCAATCACGGCAGCCTGAAGAAAGTGCTTCTTTAGCCGGAACTGGTGAATCATCTCCCAATCCTTCGGCAGAGGCTGCTCAACCTTCCGATGAGAAAAAGGCCGCCTAAGCTTGTTATGCCTTATTGATGCTGGTAAGCGCTAGGTATATCTCGGTCTTGCCCAGCACCTTAAGAGCGGGGTGATTGAAAATCCCGGAGTTATCCCGCAGTTCAGGGTCAGCAGCAAGCATATTTATCCTCTCTTCAAGGCCGCTCATAAGCTGTTTTAATGTGAATGCGTCTTGTGTTTCGCCTACTCCAAATTCACTCTCTGTTCGTGCTGTGTAAACCCATGCCGTAATGCACTGCTGGTAGGCGTCAGCCAAAATCAGAAGCGCAGACTCCTTGTTGCCAGTGCCCAGAATATTTAAGCCGGCTTTTCTTGTGCCCTGTGCCATCTCCAGAGTTGTACTTTTTATGCGATTAATTCCATCATAGTCCATACGTTACTTTTATGTGCTCTTAGGTTCTTTAAGTTTACCTATATACTTTTGATATTGGCTGTTTGCTGGCCTTTTCAGTTAAAATTAAAAACACAGCCTGAGCCAGCTGCAGCATGCTGCTCCTCGAGTGCCCCAGATGCCATAACAGGATGAGATACCAGCCAGCCAAGGCAGGCATTGGCGGCACTGATGTCTCCAAGAAAGTCAAGAAGTGCGTCTACTGCAATTTTTCCATGCGCGTGCAGAAATCACTAGTTCATGGAATTTAAGAATTCAAAATTAAGTCTGTATGGCTTTGTTTTTGAAAGGTATTCAGGTGAAACCACGGCATCAAAAGTCCTCGGCCTTAAGCTTTCCTTAACCTGCTTTATCTCATTCTCAACGACATCTGCCAGCGTTTCGCCTATCTCAGGATCCTCTTCAATTGCTGTCATGACTCCATTCAGGATGTTGAGGGCGCTCTCGTAGCTTCTCTTGGCAGAGAAGTACTGGCCGGTAAGCTCTTCTGCTGTAGCTATTATGCTGATTGTTTCAGCCCGCCTGATTTCGTGCTGGGCTTCTTCAAGAAAGTTGTTCAGTTCACAGGAAAACTGCCTTAGCAAGACCTTTTCCCTTATTCTTTCAGCCTTGTAGCTTTTTCCCATTCCCAAAAAATGCTTACAGCATTGTTTTGTTTATATATTTTGTTGCAACTTTCAAGATTCGGCTGCGGCAGGGCTTTCCGGAACTGTTTTTGAGGCTTTTTTAAGCGATTTCCCAGCTTTTTATCCAAACCTTTTTAAAGCCCCATTTCATCATGTTTCTCGTCGATAAAAATGGCTGCTGCTGCATCTGAAAAAGCGCCTGAAAAGGCCTATCAAAGCCCGGTGAGGATTGGCATCCTGAACAGGGAGATTGAGGAGGAAATGAAGTCCTCTTACCTAGATTATGCTATGTCTGTGCTTGTTTCAAGGGCGCTTCCTGATGTCCGCGATGGTCTGAAGCCTGTGCAGCGCAGGATTCTTTTTGCGATGAGGGACCTGGGCCTGCAGCACAACAAGCCGTTCAAGAAGTCTGCTAGGATAGTGGGCGATACTCTTGGCCGCTACCACCCGCACGGCGACGTTTCAATTTACGAATCTCTTGTCAGAATGGCGCAGGGCTTCTCGCTGCGCTATCCCCTTGTTGATGGGCAAGGAAATTTCGGATCAGTCGATGGCGATTCCGCAGCCCATATGAGGTACTGTGTTACTGGCGAAAGTTTGGTCGTTACTGAAAAGGGCCTGGTGCGAATTGATGAACTGTCAGATACTGAAGACATTGACCTTCAGGTGTTATCAAAGGACAAAAAAGTGCATCGGGCGTCGAAGCGTTTTGACTCAGGAAGCCACCCGACGTTCAGGATAACGACAAACAAGGGATATTCACTGACTGGGACAGGAAATCATCCGGTTCTAACAATGAGCGCTGATGAGGTCGGAAAGCCATTTTTTCTCTGGAAATTGATTGAATCATTGGCCGCAGGCGATTTTGTTGTTCTGGACAGGTCTGCAGACACCTTCTGGCCTCAGAAAAATGTTGAGTTGTCTGCCTATTATCCTGAAATTAAAAAAACAACGAAGGTGAAGGTCCTGCCTGAGTGCCTGACTGAGGACTTGGCATTTATTCTGGGTTGTTTTGTTTCGGAAGGAACGCTGAGTGCAGACAATAAAATAGAGTTCTGCACCAGTGATGAGGCCTGGATTGATTATCTTCTTCAGGTGTGGAATCGTGTGTTCCCTGATAGTACGCTGCATAAGTTTAAGAGAAAGCCAAATGCTTATGGGAAACAGGAGTATTTTCGGGTTGAGTGCCACTGCAGGTATACGATTGGATTTTTGAGGAACATTGGATTGTCGCAGGTCAAGTCGCACTGGAGGGCGGTCCCGAAGCCGATTCTGGCGTCACCCAAAGCCGTTGTCGTGTCATTCCTCAAGGCGTATTTTGAGGGGGATGGCGGTATTTCGTTCTCTGGAAAGACTATGGTCGAGTTGAGCTGCTGTTCGCGTAGTGAGCAATTGATGAGTGAGCTTCAGATTGTCATGTTGCGATTGGGCATAGATTCATCCAAGCGGTTTGACAAGTACAGGGGAATGTGGAAGTTGTACATTCGCGGTTTTAGAAACATTTTGAGATACTATAAGGAAATCGGTTTTGTTTCTGATATTAAGAACAGGAAATTGGAATATGTTGTTCATAGCTACCAGAAGGACAGCTCGGCATCTGATTACGTTCCTTTTATCTCTGATTATGTCCGGAATCGCACGGACTCGAGCTTTGCCAGGAGAAATAACTTCGATCGCTACTCTATGATGGAGCACAATTACGAGAAAATATCAGCAGTGGTCCTCGAAGAGCGTGGGGAAGATGTCAGGCCAATGTTTGAATATTTCCTAAGCTACAGTTACTTGTTTGAGAGGGTTGTTGCCGTGCAGGAAGTAGGAATGCAACGGGTCTTTTCACTTAAAGTCGAGAGCGCCTGCCATTCGTTCATCTCGAACGGCTTTATCAGCCACAATACTGAGGCGCGCATGACGCCAATTGCTGAGCTCCTGCTTGAAAACCTCGAGGAGGAAACCGTTGACATGATGAAAAATTTTGACGGCAGCATGGATGAGCCGACTGTGCTGCCTGGCAGGTTTCCCAATCTTCTCGCGAACGGCAGCTCAGGGATAGCTGTTGGCATGGCTACGAACATCCCGCCCCACAACCTGAGGGAAATCTCTGCTGCCATCATTGCAGTCCTTAAAAACCCCGCACTTGATTTCGAGGAGCTCCTTCGCCTTGTGCCCGGCCCTGACTTTCCTACAGGCGCTGCAATTTTTGGCACTGGCGGGATAAGGGAAGCTTACCGGACTGGCAAGGGCATCATAAAGGTCAGGGCAAAGACCTCTTTTGAGCAAAAAAAAGACAGCCGCAACAGCATCATTGTTTCTGAGATCCCTTACCAGGTCAACAAGTCTGTGCTCGTGGAGGAGCTTGCCGGTCTCGTCAGGGACAAGATTGTTGCTGGCATTGATGACCTTCGCGATGAAAGCGACCGTGATGGAGTCAGGGTGGTCATTGACCTCAAGCGCGATGCAAATCCAGATGTCGTGCTTAACCAGCTGCTTATGCACAGCAGGCTTGACAGCACTTTCCCCATTGCGCTCATCTCCCTGGTTAACAGGGTGCCAAAGCAGGTTACTCTTCGCGACATGATTGATTCTTTTGTTGTGCACAGGCGCGAGGTTATAAGGCGCAGGACCGCATTCCTGTTGAGGAATGCACAGGATAAGGCGCATTTGCTTGAAGGCTTGCTGATTGCCTTGAAAAACGTTGACGCTGTGATTAAGCTTATCCGCAGCAGCGAGGATAAGGCAGCAGCCAAGGGTTCCTTGGCTTCGCAGTTTAGGCTGTCTGAAAAGCAGGCTGAGGCTGTGCTGGAGATGAAGCTGCAGCGCCTTGTTTCGCTTGAGCAGCAGAGCATAAGGGACGAGCACCTGCAGCTGCAGGCAGACATAGCTGACTACTCTTCCATACTTGCCTCTGCCGAGAGGGTTTCGCAGATTATCGTGGCAGAGGTTTCGGAGATTGCTCAAAAGCACGGCGATGAAAGGCGGACCCTGATTGTTGAGTCAGGGGAGGAGATTGTTACCGAGGACGTCATAAAGCCTGAGGAAGTTGTTGTTACAATAACCCATGCCGGTTACATCAAGCGAATAAGTGTTGATGCTTACAGGCAGCAGCGAAGGGGAGGAAAGGGTATCATCGCTGCAGCAACAAGGGAGGGTGACTTTGTTGAAAACATATTTGTTGCCAACACGCACTCTTTCCTGATGTTCTTCACAAACCTGGGCATGGTGCACTGGCTTAAGGTGTATGAGGTTCCCGAGGCGTCACGGTATGCCTCTGGCAAGGCCATTGTTAACCTGCTCCAGCTTCGCGAAAATGAGAAGATAAGTGCTTTCATTCCGGTCAAGGAGTTCACTGGCAATCTTGTCATGATTACGAAGAGCGGCACCATAAAGAAAACCGGGCAGGCTGCTTACTCAAATCCCCGCCGGGGCGGCATAATTGCGATAACCCTGGAAGAAAGCGACGAGCTCATTAATGTTGTTTCAACTTCAGGAAGCCAGCAGCTGATTGTTGCCACTGCAAACGGCCTTGCGGTGCGCTTTGACGAGCAGGACGTCAGGCCTGTTGGGAGGTCTGCGAAGGGCGTGAGGGCCATCCGCCTCAAGGACAAGGATGCGGTTATAGGCATGGTGGTTGCTGACGAGTCAAAGTCGCTTTTCACCATAACTGTCAATGGCTTTGGCAAGCGCAGCCCTGTAAGCGACTACAGGCTTATTTCAAGGGGAGGCTCCGGAGTCATAAACATCCAGACAACTGACAGGAACGGCCCTGTTGCGGCCATTGCCTCTGTCACAGGTGATGATGATATTATAGTCATAAGCAAGAAGGGCAACATAATC
>JAHFTU010000003.1:0-25598 GCA_023269295.1 Candidatus Woesearchaeota archaeon
TGTTTCTGACCTTGTTGAGCTCTATGACCGCTTCCTGAAGAGCAGCCTTAAGCACGGCGTTTTCAACACCGGCGGCGGCCCTAAGAACACGCTCTCGCTGCTGCAGCTGCTTGATTTGTTGGAAAAGCTGACAGGCAAGCGAAGCAAGCTCAGCTACAGTGGCTGGAGGCCGAGCGACCAGAAAGTTTTTATTGCTGATATATCCGCAGCCAAGAAAGCGCTCGGCTGGGAACCAAAGGTCTCGCCTGAGGAAGGCGTAAGGAAGCTGGTTGAGTGGGCTAAGGCTAATCTCAATATTTTCAGCTAAGAAAGTTTATTTCTTCGCAGAGATAATTTTTCCAATAAGTTCAACTTCTTCCTTTCCGATGCCTTTTGTTATTGCCAGCACAGCCACATAAACGGCAGCAGCTGCTGGTACGGCTGCAAGAAGGTGTAGACCTCTCGTTGCTATGAGGGCTGCTGCCATGGCTACTGCTGCAACAGCCGGCTTTAATATCAGCTTTGGAAGGTTCAGGCCATACCCGTTCTTTGCGCAGAAATAATAAAGCATAATGACTGCAATGGCCTGTGTTATTACAGCGACTACCCCTGCACCAACATAGCTGTATTTTGGTATCATGATAAGGTTTAGCGCGGCATTCACTGCAGCGTAGATTGCAGTCGCTATCGTAAACAGGTGTTGCTTGTCTATCGCATTCAGGAGGAATCCCATTATGAAGTGCAGGAACAGCAGCGCCTCAGCCCATATTAGCAGCTGCAATGCGATTATGGAAGCTGAGAATGTTTGCCCGTAGAAGAAAAGTATTACCTTGTCAGAAATCAGTGTCAGGCCAACCGCCATTGGTATTGCAGCAATGAGCATATAATAGAAAGTTTTCTCGTACAATGCCTTGACTGATTCTTTTGACTGCGTGTGCAGCCGGCTCAGTGCAGGAAAAACTGCTGGGATAACAACAAGCGGAATGAACCTTAGTGATTCCGTGATTCTGTACGCTGCGCCGTACCATCCTGTAACTGCAAACCCTTGCATGATGCCCAGCAGGATAGTGTCTATTCTCTGGTAAAGCATCCTCATGAAGGTAGCAAGCCAGAACCACAGCGCTTTTTTTACAGTGGTGGTAATTAATGTCTTGTCGAGCTTCACGGTGAACTTGGCAAATTTCCTCCTCACAAAGTATGTGGTTGTGAAAAATGAAACAAGCTGTGAAGCCACGTACATGCTGACAACAGGAATAAGTCCCTTGCCCATAGCTAGCAAAGCAATCCCTGCTCCTGTGAAGATGAGTCTCTCCAATATAATCAGCCCAGAGTAATAGGCGTCCCTTTCATGGGCGACAAATACCTGCCTGAATGGGTCTGTGAGAAAGTTGATAGCCATTCCGGCTGTTGCAAGAGCGACAACGAGCCATGTTTGGGGTGCAGCTATGTTGAATATATAAACAGAGGCAAGCCACATCAGAAGGCCCGCTATCGGTATGAGTGGCAGCATGAGGAAGCGCAGCCCAAGCACGTTGCTTATGTAGCGTTCGGATGCCTGCTTGTCTTTTGCCATCTCCCGCATTATGTAGAAGGGCAGGCCGAGGTCAAGGGCATTTAGGAGAATGTCTGTGAACGCAAAGGCAAAGGCAAAGGCGCCGAGCCCTACATCGCCGAGGTAGCGGGCTATTGCCACGACTAGCAGAAAGGAAAGCACCCTTGTCCCCATCTCGCCCAACGACAGGAAAAATGTGTTCTTCGCTATTGTTTCAGCTTCCGACATTCACTTTTTCGCTTTTAATAACGTTTATATATTCTTTGCTGCAGCTGCAACTGCAATGTTTGTTAAGCTGAAAAGACTGGAAAGAATGGAAAAATGAAAGCCGTTGTGTGTTTGCCAACAAGGAATGAGAAAGACAGCATCCAGCTTATGATTGACAATATTAAGAAGCTTAAGCTTCCGGTGTTCATTTCTGATGAGAATTCAACTGATGGCACAATAGCCATTGCCGTGGAGAACAACGTTCCAGTATATCAGCGCGATGGTAAAGGCAAGGGCTACGGCATGCGAAAGGCCTTTGAAGTTGCCCGGCAGCTTGGCTATGATGTTTTGGTTACGATCGACTGCGATTGCACATACCCCTCTGAGCGTATCCCTGACTTATTGAAGGCAATTGAGGAGGGAGCAGGCATGGTTATAGGGGTGAGGAATATGAAGAACATAAGAAGGCTTCACAGGATTCCTAACAAGCTGCATACCTTAGCCATAAATCTCCTTTTCTTCAGGTTTTTTGGCAAGGATAACTGGTTTCATGACATAAACTCTGGCATGCGGGCTTTCCGCCTTGACAGGATTAAGCCGCTCAGGTCCAAGGGCTTTGATGTTGAGGCAGAAATTACAATAAGGGCGATTAAGGAAGGCCTTAAAATAAAAGAATTGCCCATTGAGTATGAAAAAAGGGTTGGTGAATCAAAGATAAGGATAAAAGATGGTTTCGCCATCCTCATGAGGATATTTAAGGAGAGGTTTTTGCCATGACACCCGCCCTTTTTTTATGGCAGTTTTGAGATAGAAGTCAACGACAACGTTTATATATTATTTTAAGTTGCTGCCTTTATTATGAAATTCTCTCGCTGGCTAAATTGTGAGGACCGCTATGTTAGGTTAACCATTGCAGTAATAGTGGCAGCTACTTTGCTCCGCTTCGCCCTCGCTGCAATTAGCCATCCTTCCGGTGACAGCTGCTGGCATCTTTCTGTTGCTAGGTTTATGGCAGAAAACGGCAGCATTCCATTTAGCGAGCCTTTTGGCATCGATGACAGGCAGTTTTTCTCGGCAGCCCCGCTTTTCCATTTTGCAGCAACAGCTGTTTACAAGTTTTTCAGCATGTTTAGCGTTTCAGCATCAGAGTTTTTGGTTAAGCTTGTCTCAGCGTTTTTCGGAAGCCTTACTCTGCCCTTTGTTTTTTCCCTTGGCAAAAAGATGTATGGTTCGCGAATAGGGTTTCTTGCAACCCTGTTTGTCGCTTTCCTGCCTTTGCACATAAACTCTAGCGTTGTTTCTTTTGTTGACTCGCTGACGGCTCTGCTCACCATAATTGCAGTGTATCTTCTTTTGCAGCGTAGGATTTTACTCTCTGCCCTGTTCATCGGGTTGGGAATGGAAGCAAAGCAGACAATGCTTGCCCTGCTGCCTTTTTTCTTTTTAACCCTGCTGGCTTATTACAAAGGCAGGCTGAAAGTTTTCTTTACAAACTCAATAGTTTCAGGGGTGATCATTGCAGTGATTGGGTTTCCGTGGTTTGTGCGCAATTATGTGCTTTTTGGTAATCCACTGTGGCCTCTCATGTCGAAGCTTTTTGGTGGCTTGCCTGAGCCTGGGCACGCTGGCGCCCTGTTCTCCTTTACTAATCTCATTTCACCGGACTTGATTGCGAGGTTTCATCTTGAGCTGTTTGGTGCTCCCATAGGCAGTCTTGGTGCACTGTCATTTGTTAACCTGCCCTTCTTGGGGGTGGCTGTTGCAGTATGGATTGTGCTGTCCTTGCTCTTTTTCCTGCCAGTTATCGTGGGTGTCTTCGTCAGGCAAAGGATGCAGCATCGCTTTTTCCTTTATGGCTGGATTGCTTCTTTCATTGTGGCAGAAGCCACTTTTATCGTCGCCACAGGGCTTGTTTCAGCAAGGTACTTCCTTCCGGCTGCGCCGGCTTTGGGAATACTCTGGGCACTGGGTTTGGACAATATTCTAAATAAGCTTGGCAGCCTTAACATGTTTGGCGTTAAGGCCGCGTCTGCAGTTATTATTGTCGTCATAGGCTGCGTTTTTGTTTTCTCAGCAGTTGAATCAGCAAAAACTGTTGTGGCTGCAGATGCATGGAGCGCGTACGCGGACGACTTCAACTGGGTAAAAGCAAACACGCCTCAAAATGCCCTTGTCGCCTACCATGGGCAGTGCCTCAGCTACAACGTGCACAGGTTTTCCAATTACGACCTGTCAAAGGCCGATTATGTCTGGGTGAACCAGAACTTCAGGCTTGAGCCCATCAGCATCGTTGAGCCAGAGGTGCTCCAGAAAGTGGAGAAGGATTTTGTGCCAGTGTACGAGAGCAACAAGACAGGCACTGTCGTTTACAAGAGGAAGGGGTAACTTTTATAAATCGTGCAAATCGCCACAGCCAGAGGTAAAATGAAGAAGGCCCTTACAATCATAATGCCTGTCTACAACGAGAAGAGCACTGTTGTTGAGGCAGTTGAGCACACCAAGAAGGTTGACATTGGTGATTACAACCGCGAGATTATCGTGGTTGATGACGGCTCAAGGGATGGCTCAGCCGACCTTATTAATAAGATTGATGGAGTCAAAAAGATTCTTCTCGAAAAGAACCGCGGCAAGGGCGGTGCGCTGAAAGAAGGCATCAAGCAGGCAACTGGCGATTACATTGTATTCCACGATGCTGATTTAGAGTATGAACCTGGCGACTTTAAGTACATGCTGCCTATTCTGGACTCTGGCCTTGCCGATGTGGTCATTGGCTCGCGCTTTGTGGGGCGAAAGCAGTATCTCTTCGGCAGAAGGAAGAATGTCATATTGAGAAACTATTTCGGCAACATGGTAATAAAGTGGGTGTGGAACATCCTTTACCACCACAACCTGACTGATATTTACCCATGCTACAAGGTTATGCGGCTCAGCGACCTCAGGCAGCTTACCATCAAGGCAGACCGTTTTGTCTTTGACCTTGAGATGATGCTGAAGCTGAAGAAGAAGGGCAAGGTGTATGTTGAGGTGCCAATCCACTTCAAGTACAGGGACTACAAGGAAGGCAAGAAGATTGGCATGAGCGTCGGCTTCCAAAGCCTCTGGTACATGCTGTGGTATAGGTTTTTTGATTAGCTTTTTGATTGACCTTTTTTCTAAAAAGGTCATGGTATAGGTTTTTTGATTAGCTTTTTGATTGACCTTTTTTCTAAAAAGGTCATGGTACAGGTTTTTTGATTAGCTTTTTGATTGACCTTTTTTCTAAAAAGGTCATGGTACAGGTTTTTTGATTGATTTTTGGCTCTTTCTGGACAAAACTTTAAATACCACAGCTTTTCTGCCTGCGTCGGTGAATTGGGTGGCTAATCTATGGTGACTGTTTACAGGAATATCAAGCCTGACTTCGTGGATGACAGGGGGAAAATCATCAAGGTGCTTGATGACGGCAAGACAGTTATACGCAGCGTGCTGCTCCTCACGTGCAAGAAGGGCTCAATAAGGGCCAACCACTACCACAAGAAGGACTCACACTTTTCCTATCTCCTGTCTGGCAGGATGGAGTACACTGAGCAGCCTGTTGACAGCAGCGGCAATCCCAAAGGCAATAAGGAAACAGTGATTATTGAAGCAGGCGACATGGTTTACAGTTCTCCTATGGTTTCGCATGCTATGAGGTTTCTTGAGGATTCTGTTTTTTTGGCGCTCGCTACAGAGTCAAGGCACCAGGGTGCTTATGAGGAAGACACTGTCAGGGTAAAGCTAATCTAGGTGCTTTGGTATGGAAACAGTCACGGCAAAATCAGTGTGCAGGGTATGCACAGGCAAAAATCTTCAAAAGGTCCTTTCGCTTGGCTCCACTCCGCCAGCAAACGCTTTTGTGAAGGACCTTAAGCAGCCAGAGCAGTTTTTCCCGCTTGAGCTTTCTTTTTGCAATGACTGCGGCTTTGTGCAGCTTACCCACGTTGTTTCGCCTGAGCTTCTTTTCAAGGATTATGTGTACGTTTCTTCCACTTCGCCGGTTTTCGTGGAGCATTTCAGGGATTTGGCAGCTGCGGTTATAAACCGTTTTAAATTGCCTCAGAATTCACTTGTTGTTGACGTTGGCAGCAATGACGGCGTTCTTCTGAGGCCGTTTAAGGACAAGGGAATGAAGGTGCTTGGCATTGACCCTGCAGAGAAGATTGCTGCAATGGCAGCTAAGGGCGGCATTGAGACTCTTCCTGTTTTTTTCAACCCTGCTGTTGCAAAGGATATAGCAAAGACAAGGGGAAAAGCAAAGGTTGTTACTGCAACAAGCGTGTTCTCGCACGTTGACGACCTCGATGGCTTTGTTACCGGAGTCAGGGAGCTTCTGGCTGGTGACGGGGTTTTTGTAATTGAAGTGTACTACCTCTATGAGCTGCTTGAAAAGAACCTTTTTGACACAATCTACCACGAGCACCTGTCATATTTCACAGCTGCAACTGTCTCAAAGCTTCTCAAGAGGCTTGGCATGGAGGTTTTTGATGTTGAGGAGACAGATACCCACGGTGGCTCGCTGAGGGTTTTTGCGCAGAAGTCGGGTGGCACAAACAAAATTGAGGCTTCAGTGGGCAAGTTCACTGCAATGGAAGCTGCGAAGAAGCTGTCTGATGCGGCAACTTATGTCGAATTTTCAAAAAAGATAGAAAACAATAAGCAAAAGCTGAAAGAGCTGCTGCATGAATTGAAATCAAAAGGCAAGCGCATTGTTGGCTACGGCGCGCCTGCCAAAGGCAACACACTCCTCAATTATTTTGGCATTGGGCCGGAAACGCTTGATTACATTGTTGATGACAGCCCGTGGAAGCAGGGATTGTACACGCCAGGAACCCACATTCCTGTGGTAAGCTTTGATGAACTCCAGAAGAGAAGGCCTGACTACATCCTTATACTTGCCTGGAACTTTGCTGAATCTATCATGAAGAAGTGCGCCGGCTTTAGCAGCTTCATCATCCCTGTCCCTAAGCCGCAAATCCTGAACATCATTGTTGAGCAGGACCTTAACACCATTGCCGAAGCCATAAAGAAAGAGGCAAAGCTGCTTGAGGGAAAGACAGTCCTGATTACAGGCGGCTCGGGCTTTATTGGAAGCTACATGGTGGCCGCTATTGACATGCTAAACAGGAAATACCTGGCAAAGCCCTGCAGGGTTATATCGCTTGACATTTACATCACAGGCCAGTCATCAAGGACTAACCTCATCAAGGAGATTGACAGCGAGCACATCCGCTACATCAAGCACGATGTTAGGACTCCAATTGAGTTGGACGGGCCGGTTGATTACATTATCAGCGCTGCCGGCGTTGCCTCGCCCGTGTATTACAAGCGCTATCCCATAGAAACAATTGAGGGAACCATCTTTGGCATCAAGAACGCGCTCGAGATGGCTAGGCAGAAGGGCGTCAGTGGCCTGCTTTATTTCAGCTCCAGCGAGATTTATGGTGACCCTGACCCGAACTTTATTCCGACTCCGGAAACTTACAAGGGCAATGTTTCTTCAATTGGCGAAAGGTCGTGCTATGATGAGTCCAAGAGGATTGGCGAGACAATGTGCCGGGCTTTTTTTACAGTCCACAAGGTTCCTGTAAGGATTGTCAGGCCTTTTAATGTGTACGGGCCCGGCATGAAAAGCACTGACTACCGCGTAATACCAACAATGCTGAGCCGGGGCTTGCATGGCAGCGAGCTCACTGTCCATGATAAGGGAAGCCAGACAAGAACCTTCTGCTACATCACTGATGCTGTAACTGGATTCTTCAAGGTCCTCCTTAAGGGCCGCGATGGTGAGGTTTACAATGTTGGAAATGATGCTGAGGAAATCAACATGCTGGCCTTGGCTGAAAAAATTGCCGAGACTGTCTTTGGTGGCAAGGCGCGTGTGAAGCTCATCAGCTACCCTGACAATTACCCGCAGGATGAACCGAGGAGAAGGTGTCCTGACCTTTCAAAGATTAAGAAAGAGCTCGGCTACATGCAGAAGATTAGTCTCAAGGAAGGGCTGCAGCGGGCTTTTGCCTGGATGAGGGACACAGGTAGCTAAAGAGTCAAAATGAGACCTCTCCGCTTTGGTTTGCTCGGGCTTGGATACTTTGGCAGGAATTACGTGCGGCTTCTGCAGGGCATCAAGGGTGCGCAGCTGGCAGCTGTTGCAGCAAGGACAGAAGAAACACTTTCACAGTTCAAATCATCGCTGCCGGCTTCTGTTCTGAAAACAAATGATGCTTCTTCTGTTCTAAAAAATCCTGATATTGATTGTGTTGTAATTGCAACCCCGCCTTCCACGCATTTGGCTTTTGCGAAGCAGGCTCTTGAGCAGGGCAAGCACGTTCTTGTTGAGAAGCCTATGGTTCCAAGCTTGGATGATGCCAAAACGCTTAAGGCAGCAGTCAGCAAATCAGGTTCAACATTCATGGTGGGGCACCAGTATGTCTATAATGACTACATCCGTTACCTTCACGAAGCCATAAAGGGAAACTCCCTTGGTAGCGTCAAATACGTTTGTGGTGAGCATTTGGGCTTCCAGGTTAGGCAGGACATTGGATGCTTGTGGGATGCTGCGCCGCACCAGCTGTCAATGCTGCATTATCTTTTCAATCCTGGAAAAATAGCTGAGGTGATTGGAAGCAGTGCCGCCATTTCAAGCAGCGGTTTTGATGATTTTGCCGCGGCAGCCGTGAGGTTTGAAAGCGGCCTTCTCTCAACCATAATTGTGTCATGCTCAGGCAGCCAAAAAGTAAGGAAGCTCACCATCGTTGGTGACAAGAAAGTGGCAGTCTTTGACGACGACGCCACAAAAGACAAGCTGAAATTCTTTTCACAGTCCTCTTCCAATTCAGAGAGCATCCGGCTCAGTGCAAAGGAGCCTCTTCTGAACGAACTTGAGTATTTTATTCACTGCATAAACAGCAGCGAGAAGCCCCTGACAGGGATTTCTGGCAGCTATGCAGTGATTGAGTGGCTTGATAAAATCTCTACTTCAATAAAAAAGCATCAGTAAGTGTCATCTCTGCCGTTGTTATCTTGCCATTGAAGTTTTCGCTGAGCTTGTGGCATAGCCGCTCATCTGCCTGCACCATGCCTTGTGGGTAGGCGCGTAGCACTTCTGCGGAGCAAACCCCTAGCGATGGCTTTATATATATGCCTTTAAAACCTTTCCATTTAACGCAGCGTAGTCCTTTTCGCATCTGCAATGAAACTTAGTGATTGAGAATGGCCAAAAAGTTCATTCAAATCGTTCCTGTCTACCCGCTGGCCTTGACTTTCAAGGAAAACTACTTTCTGTGGCCTGCGGTGATGATGAAGGAAAAAGGGTATGATTGTGAGTTCGTTACTCTTGCCCAAACAGCAAAGAAGGGTGGCGTTGAAAGCGAAAAGAGTGCAGCAGCTCACAAGGGTTTCGAGGTCATTGATAGTTTCCGGGTTAGGCGTTTCGCAAGCACATTGGGATTGTTATGGTATGTGTTAAGGCAGGATTGTGTTCTCCATGCTCATTTGCGGCCATACCTGCCTTCCCTGCTTGCCAGCCTTCTTCCGAAGAAGAAGATTATCACGCCGTTTACTTATGAGCTTGGTTCCAATTTTCTGATAAGGCAGCTTTCCCTGTTTCTTATGAGGCGGTTTAACAATGTCATCCCGATCTCTCCGTACGAAAGTGAGGTCTACTTACAGCATGGCTTCCGAAAGGAGCAGGTTGTATGGATTCCGCTTGCGATTGATTATGCCTTGTTCTCCAGAGCGAAAAAAGAAGCTGCCGTGGCAAAGAAGTTCGGCATTAAAAACGCAAGACTAACTTTGGTTACTGTTGCGAATTTCCGCTACTTCAAGCGTGTGGACGTGCTCCTGAGGGCGTTCGCTAGTCTGCAGAAGAGTGTGAAGAGCAGCCAGCTTATTATTGTTGGTGATGACTGGCTGGCGCAGGAGGGCAAGCCATCCATCGCGGAGATTATAAAAGAGTTGGGGCTGGTGAACGTAATTCGCACAGGCTACCAGCATTCTGAGGTTGTCTGTAAGATTTTGAAGTTTGCTGACATTTTTGTTAATACGTCCTCAGTAGAGTCGCAGTGCATTGCTGTGTACGAGGCGGCTGCTGCCGGCCTTCCGCTGTGCCTTTCTGACATAGGCTCCTTCACGGAGGTGTTCAGGGAGCACGCCCTTTACCACCATTACGATGATGCGGCGTCGCTGAAAGCGAACATGTTGCATTACTACAGCGACAAAAGGTTGGCTGGAAGGAATGCCGCTTTCCTGAAAAAATTTGTGAAGGTGTGGGATTATGAGGTCATAAAGCGAAAGCTGTGGGCTGCTTATGAGGCAGTCTTGTTAAGGTAATCTTCTATTTTTTCCCCAACCACTTCAGCCGCCAGCAAGTGCCCTCGCGGGTTCCAGTGTGCCTCAATGGGGTAGTACAACTTCTCATTCCCTGCTTGTTGCTGAAAATCAGGAAGCAGGTCTATTGCAGTTATATTCTGGCTCGTGGCAAACTGCACCAGTATTTTGCCGAGTTTTGTTAGGTCATATTTGTCAATGTCGAGGCGGTAACTGTCTGTGATTGTTTTAAGGATGTTTTTGTCTACTTGCAGTTGGTCGGGAATTATCACTATGATGAGCCTTCCACCGTCGGCCTGCACGGCCTGCTTCAATTGAAGTATGAGGCCGAACGTGACGTTGAATCTTTCCTGGATTGCAGGGCTCAGGTTTCCTTTCTCAAGGTAGGTTAGGACTGTTTCGCTGCTGAGGTTTGCCTGTATGTCTCCGATTCGTATCTTCGGCGCAAGCCTGAGGGCTGAGTTTTTTGCAAGGCAGTAGAGGTCGCTTTTTTGGTTTAGGAAGAGCTTTATCTTGAAGGATGCTGCGCGCTGGGAAGCGGTGAAGTTGTCAACCAGGTAGCCGTCCCTTACAAATCTGTTGCAGCTTTCTGCGGTTAGCATGTTGTCAAGCAGGTCGTTCTGGTAGAAGCTGAGGATGACTATTTCTGGCTTGTATCTTCTTCCTTCGTCCTTGAAATATTGCAGCTCCTGCCTGGTACCGTAGCCAAGCACGCCTGCGTTTATGACTTCAGCATGGAAGCCCTTCTGCTGCAATTCCCTTTCCAGCAGCTTAAGATATGTCTGGTTGCTTTGCACGCCTACGCCGAACTGGAAGGAGTCTCCTAATCCAAGGATTCTGAGCGTCCCGTTGGGCTTTTCATAGCTGTGCTCTGCATCGCGAAGGCCGTGCGAGTTTGTCGTTATGGTAATGTCAAATTCTGCTGTTTTTATCCTTCCTTCGTAGTCAGGGCTGATCTTGTAGCATAGCCCTTTGTCCTCCTGGACCATCCCTTTTGGGTATGCGTAGCAGTGTTGTGGGGAAATGACTTTGAGTGTAAGCTCTGCAAACATAATGCAGGCTGCAATCACCACCATAGCCATTAGCGCGTTTTTTGCACTCGGAATTTTCAGCATAAGCCGCATATTTCGATGATTTTATATATCAGGTTTTAAACCTTTCCTGAGGATGAAGCTGAATCTTGGCTGTGGGAGGGATGTCAGGGCGGGCTATGTCAATGTTGACATAGTGGAGCTGCCTGGTGTTGACAAGGTCTTTGATTTTAACAGGTTTCCATACCCTTTCGGGGATAATACGTTTGAAGAGGTTTATGTTAGCCATGTCCTGGAGCACGCGGAGGATGTTGTCGGGGTCATGGAGGAAATTCACAGGATTTGCAAAAATGGTGCTGTTGTGAAAATAAAGGTTCCGTTCTTTAATCACCACAACGCTTTCCAGGACCCCCAGCACAGGCACTTCTTCACTCTTGCAAGCTTTGATTATTATACCGATGATTTCAAGCTGAATTTTTATACCAAGGTGAGATTCAGGATACTTTCAAAGAAATTAAAGGCCTCTTGGTTTGGCTCAATCATTCCGTTTAAGAGTTACTTCCTTAACATGCTTGCCATGATTTTTGGCGAGCTTGCCGAGGAAATCTATGTTGAATTGGAGGTTCTTAAGTAGGATTCATACGCTTTAATTGTTTTTTCGGCTGATTTTTTCCAGCTGAAGCGCTTGGCATTTGCAAGTCCCTTTTTTGCCATAGCCGCAGCAAATTTTTTGTCATTCAGGACTTTATGGATTGCTCGCGCAAAACCTTCGGTGTCGTATGCGTCAAGGATTATCGCTGCATTGCCTGCCACTTCCGGCAGCGAGCCCCTGTTTGATGTTATAACCGGGCACCCGCACGCCATTGACTCAATTACTGGCATGCCGAAACCCTCGTACACCGACGGAAAGACAAAGACGTCAGCGCAGTTGTAGATGTACACTAGGTCCGGCGACAGTGGCGTGTACCCTAGCCAGATGATGTCTTTCTCAAGGCCCTGCCTTTTGATTTCAGCAAATATCTCCTCGTTCCTGTAGCCCTTCTTGCCGACCAGAACCAGTTTCTGCTCAATGCCTTTTTTCTTGAGCAGGGAATATGCCCTCACGAGGGTTTGTACGTTTTTTTTTGATTCAAGCGAGCCGGCGTATAGGATGTATCTTGAGGCAATGCTGTATTTGTGTTTGAGGAATTTTCTGGCGGCTGACAGTTGCTTGTTGGTGAGAATTCTGAACTGCTCATTTGGAGCAGGGTGGGTGATGAGTATTTTGCTGCTTTCAATGCCAAGCTTCTTGACAGCATCCTGCCTGGCGCTTTCGCTTATGGCGAGGATGATATCAGCGTTATGCAGTGCCATGGGCAACAGGTATTTGAATGCCATCCGTACCGATCTTTCATAGGTTTCAGGGTGAAGCAGCGGTATGATGTCAAACAGGGTTTGGATGGTTCTGCCCTTTCTGGTTGGCGATATGGCTTTGAATATGAACGGCCCGATGTTGCCTGTATGATGCACCACATCAAAGTCGTATTTGCGGAGCTTCAGGGGCAGCGTTATGAAATTTCGGATGAACGAGAATGGGAATCTTGGATTGTACGGTACTATTATTTCCTTGGCCATTGAATAGATATTATCATTTTCTTTTTTCCGGTGGACCAGATAGTATTCATTTTTTTTGTCGAGCTGCAGGATGTTCCTGACTATGTTTATGGTGTAGATGCCCAGCCCTGAATGCTGGGTGTCAGTTTCATCTGTGATTATGGCTATTTTCATTTTGTCAGAATGCTGATTTTATCAGTTTGGTACTCCGCCAAATCCCGGTCATCGCGCGCGGCAGCAGCCATTTGCTCTTTCTCTTTCAGTTCCTGTTCAGGCACGCCATGCTTGCCGTAGTATTCCTGTAGCGTTTCGTTGTAAATCTCGCCGTGCCTTTGCGCTGTTTTTTTCCAGGTGGCTTCTTCCCTGTACTTGCCAACGCCGTGCTGGTAAATATCATAGCTGCCAAGCACGCCCCTTATTCCTGCTGTGAGGGCTTTTGGGCTGCGCTGCTCAACAACCCTTCCGCACCTGAATTCCTTGACTGCCTCGCCAATTGCCCCTGCATCTGTCACCACAACAGGTATTCCGTAGGAGAATGCGTCATGCATTGCCGCTGACTGGTAAGGTGCCCATACGTAGGGGAAGGCCATTATGTCTGCCTCGTTTAGGTAGCGCGCTTTGACGTCCTCGGGCACCCAACGTATGTCCAGCTTCACGTTGCCAAGCTTGTTTTCAGCTGCGGCCTGCCTCAGCAGCTTTTCATAATCTTCTGATATGGCTTTTCCAGCTACTGTCAGCTTGAAGTCCGTCAGCTCGTTCATTGCCCTTATGAGATATTCCACGCCTTTCCCATAGTTTAACATTCCAAAGAAGAGTATGTTTTTGCCCCTGAGCTTGTGCATCTGGTGAGTTGTCATTCCCATGTGCACAAAGTAAGCTTCCTTTTTCCTGTACTTCATCTGCAGGAATTCTTTTTGCTGCTTCGTGTGCGCTATCACCGAGTCCGCCTTTCCTGCTATTAATTTTTGGAGGAGGCCAAGCACCCTTTCCCGTATCGTGGCAGTTTCCATGTGCACTTCGTGGAATGTTACAACAACTGGCACTTTTTGCGTTAGCGCAAGCAGCAGGTTGAGGTTAAAAGTGTACTTTCCGAAGTAAGCAGCAATGTATTGTATGTGCAGCAAGTCCAGATTTTCTTTCTCAACAATCTGCTGCAGCTGGGATTTTAGCGAGAAAGATTTGAAATCAACCGTGCAGTTGGCTGTTGTTGACATCTTGCCACCTATCTTTACGACACTGATGCCTGCGTTCCCAAGCTCTTCGCAGAGGCTTGTGGCGTATATTCCTATGCCGTCCTCTTCCTCAGCAAACTTGCTTACCATCCCGATTTTCATGTTTCACACAATTCTTTTTTTAATTATCGCGCTTCAGCAACCATTACCAACTTTTTGCAGCCGTTTAAATAGATTCTGTTTCCCTCATTCAAAGTTTTATTCAGGTCTATTTTTACAGCGGCGGCTGTTGAAGTCGTGAAGTACTTATTTAGCGTGCACAATCCCTTCCCGTAATCGCTGCCTTTCCTGAACAGCGCATAGGAATCGTCCAGCTTTACAAGGCCGTAGTTGTTGTTATTCAGGAATTCTGCCACAAATGTCCCGTACAACTCAGTATTGTAGCTTGGGCTTACCCTGCTCAGGTCCATTACGACATAATCAACCTTGCCTTGGTTTTCGGCTGTGCCGTTCTGCAGCAGCCAGTATTCCTTGCCGTACATGTAAGTCATGAAAGGGTTTGGGAACATGTAGGCCTCTTTCCTGTGCGTTAGGTGGGGCAGCAGCAGCGGGTCTGCTGAAACTGAAGCGTCATTTGGAATCTCCTGCAGCAGCCTGTGCCCTGCATTTGTGTGCTCGTTTTGTGCAAAGCTTCCGAGGTTGTATACTGTTGTGAATGGCCCGTAAGCCGCGGCTGCGGTGATAGTTGTCAGGAGAACAAACAACCCAACTGCTATTTTTTTGTTGTTGAGCTTCAGCAGCGATAGAATTTTTGTGAGGTTTTGCACTCCCATTATTGCTGCAAAATAAATGAACGGGATGAGCTCGGCATTGTGCTGGTAGAGTATTGCCGTTGTAAGGTCCTGTGACCGTAGCAGGTTTATTGCGAAGAATGGCGCTGCAAGCAGCAGGTAAGGCAGCCCGAGAAGCACGATAGCTACTGCCCCTGCTGGGAATGAAAGCAGGGTGAGGTAAGTTAGCTTGTCAGCAGACAAAAGATATTTTATGGTGAGCTGCGGGTGGAGCACGGCATTCTTCGCAGCTTCTCCAAGGCTGTTCCCGAGGTATTCATAGCCCCTTATGTGCGCATACGCTGCCTCTCCTGCAAAGTGCGGGAGCAGTATCTTGAAATTCACGGCAAACCATATTATCCCGGCTGCAGCCAGCAGGAGGCCGAGCTTTCTTTTTTTCTGGGCTAGGAAGATGTAAGCGCCGACAGAAGCCATTGCAAGAGGGAAGTGCTCTTTGCTCAGCCCAGTAAGTATTAGCATGGCAATTGCAGCAGCATATTTTTTTGCGTCAACAAAGTATAGTGCAAAGAGCAGCAGCGGCACTGCAAAAGCTTCAGGGTGGAAGTCAAAAAGGTTGATGTACTGTAGTGACGGGTAAAGCAGGTATGATATTGAAATCAATGCTGCAGCAGCCGCTCCAATTCTTTTTCTTGCAATCCAGAAAATTGGCAGCGCGCCGAGGGCGAGCGCAAGCGACTGCAGCACGAGCAGGCCTTCCGGCATCGGGAAAATTTTGTAAAGCGGCGCCACAAGGAAAAGTATCGGGTGCATGTGGTCGCCAAGCAGGTTGATGCCTCTTACAGTGTTCAGCAGCATCTGGCCATGCGAGTATCCCCAGACTGTCTGGTCAAATATGCCAAGGTCATAGGCAGTTGAGCTGAAGCTGTTGTGCCTCATAACAGAGGCAACAGAAAAGAACAGGAAGTAAATAAGCACTGCAATTGCAACAGCAAATTTTATGCGTCTGTTTAAAGTTGCATTATCAAACAAAGTATCAATGTTTTTCGGGAATAGTATCAGCTTGCCAGCGACATTCGCAGCCAGCGCTGCCCCGAAAGCCAGTGTGACCGGCAGGTTTCCGAACCTGCTGTAGTTGGAAAAGCTGATTCCGGCAGCTGCCACGGCTATTTTGGCCAGCAAAGGTAGTACCAATGGAGTGAAAGTAAGGGAATCCAGCACAAGCGCTTTCTGGAATGCGTTGCCAAATTCCTTTGCGGCAAGCTTTGTAACAGCAGCAGAGTATAAAATCCACAGCCCTAAAACTGAAGCAATGGCCCATGCAGGATTTGCCCCTGGGAACACAGCCCTCTGGGCTGCTATGGCCGCAACAGCAACTATTGCTGCAGCAAGCATGACGTGCAGCTTTGTATTTTCGCTTTTTGCAAAATGCTTTAACAGGTTTTTTATCATGTTTTTTCTGCCTTGGCCAGGACAAGCAGCCCGAGGCCGGGAAGTATAGCCTTCTCAAGCGCCATTATCTTTCTGGCCAGCGATTGTGACACCAGCGCAACAAATGGTGAAACCACAAAGAAGGTTCTCACGGTTTCAATCTTGAAGCCTGACGCTGCGAGGCTTTTCCTTACGCTGTAAGGGTTTTTCCTGTTGATGTGCTGCTCCATGTAGTCAACAGGGTTCATCCTGCTCCAGAAGTACTCAATGATTGGCCATGCGCTTCTATAATTGGGTGTTGTCATCACAAACTGGCCGCCGGGCTTGAGCACCCTTTTCACTTCGCTGAGCGCTTTTGCCTCAAGCTCTGGCGGCATGTGCTCAATTACTTCTATCATGAACACGTAGTCAAACAAGTTGTCGGCAAACGGCAGCTTTTCTGCCAGCGCAGCTGTGCCTTTCACGTTCTTTCCGAGCTTTTTGTTGAGCTCGGTTGCGAATTTCACTGTCTGCTCTGAAACGTCAACAGCGTATGTTAGCTTGTTCTTTGGAAGCTTTGATATGAAAACTCCTGGGCCGCAGCCGATGTCTGCAATTACTGATGATGGCTTGATGTCTGTTGCCTCGTTGAGGACCTCTGCAAATTTTTGCTGGTGCCAGAAGCTTTGGCCTTTGTTGCCGGTGCTGAGCGCGTCGTAGTAGATTCTCGGGTCAAGGTTGTTGTATGTCTCGTAGTAATTGCTGAGGCTTCTGGCGTGGTAAACTTTTTTTGGCGTGCGGTGCGTTAATTTGTAAGCTGTAAGCACAATGAGGTTCCTTAGGTAGTGGACATATTCCATGAGCGTGAGCTTGCTCTTCCCGACAAACCTGTTCCTGAAGACATAAGGCACTTCGGATACTCTGGAGTATTTGCCTTTGACGAGCACTTCAAGCCCGATTTTGTAGCCTTTCGCGTTAAGGTTAACCCCGTCAATGACGCTTTTTCTGAGGAAGAATATCCCGCTCATCGGGTCTTTTACTTTTGTAAGGTGCCTGGCCATGAGCGTGGCAACGCCGCTTATCAGCTTTCTGTGGAACGGCCAGACCTCTACCCCGCCTCCCCTGATGTACCTGCTTCCGACAACGACCTCTGCCTCGCCCTTGAGGATTGGCCTTATGAGTTCAGGCAGGACCTGTGTGGGGTGGCTCAGGTCCGCGTCCATTGCGCCAACTATGTCGCTTTCTGATTCTGCGAAGCCCTGTATGACTGCCGAGGCCAGCCCGAGCTTGCCGCTGCGGTGGATTACCTTTACATTATACTTTTTGCCAACCTCTTCAGCGAGCTTTCCTGTGCCGTCAGGCGAGTTGTCATCAACAATTACCACTTCAACAGCTGCGCCAAGCCCTTTGCAGCTCTTGAATACCTGCGGTATGAGCTTTTCTATGTTCCCGCGCTCGTTGTAGGTGGGTATGACAATTGATAGGGCCTGCTTTTTCATCGTGTTTGCCCTGTGGCTGTTGGACTTATTTAAAAAGTTTGATGGATTTGGCAGCGGGAAAGGTAACTTTTTATACTGCCCTTTTTCCTCCATTTCCCATGGCTGCCGTCAATGAGGCTCTTGAAGAAGTGAAGTATGTTTACAAATCCGGCAAGCTTGAGCTTGAGGCGAAGTCTGTTGCCGAGCTGCAGCACCTTATTGCAAAAGTTGTTGCGGCAACGAGCAAGCGTTCGGTATCAGTCATTGTGCCAACTTACAATGAGGAAGGCAACGTTGGCAGGCTTGTTGAGGCAATTTCCTCAAGCCTGGAAAGCAGCGGCAGGAAGGATTTTGAGATAATAATAGTTGATGACAGTTCCAGGGACAAGACTCCTGAGCTAATGGACAGGCATGCTGCTTCCGGCCACGTTGCTGCTGTCCACAGGCTTGGCATAAGGGGAATTTTCTCTGCAATAATGGATGGCGTAAGAGTTGCAAGGAGCGATGTTGTCGCAATAATGGATGCGGATTTCTCCCACCCTCCTGCCAAGATTCCCGAGCTGCTGAAAAAGATGGAAGAAGGCGGGTTTGACCTTGTCTCTGCTTCAAGGTTCACAGCTGGCGGGGGCATTGATGCTCCTTTCAGCAGGAAGTTTGCGACTATCCTTTTCAATTCAGTGATTCGCATTGTCATGGGCGGCGTTGTTACTGACTGGACAGGCGGTTTTCACGCAGTAAGGCGCGACAAGCTACTAAATCTAAGCTTCAAGTATCCTGCCAAGTGGGGAGAGTTTGACCTTGAGCTCCTGTTCAGGGCAAAGAAGGCCAGCCTGAAGATTGCCGAAATCCCTTTTGTCTACAATTTCCGCGAGGAGGGCAAGTCAAAGTCAGCTGAAAAGTTCAGCTTCTTTATCGGCTACGCATGGCTTTATGGCAAAAGGGCTTTGCAGCTTAGGTTTTCCGATTGACCGCTTTCACAAAGGGGTCATGCTTCGGTTCCTCAGCTAATTAGCAATCTTTTTAAATTGTTGTCGCCGCACCTTATTGATATGGAAAAGAAGCGCATTCCTGTTTCAGAGCCTGTGCTTGGCGGCAACGAGGAAAAGTATGTCCTTGAGTGTGTCCGGAGCAGCTGGATAAGCTCGCTTGGCAAGTTCATCCCGCAGTTTGAGGAGGGCTTCGCGAGGTTCTGCGGCTCAAAGTATGGCGTTGCTGTGATGAATGGCACTGCGGCCCTGCAGCTCGCGCTTGCCGCACTGGGAATAGGTGAAGGTGATGAGGTGATAATCCCTGACCTGACTTTTGTGGCAACTGCAAATGCTGTCAGGTATTTGGGTGCAAAGCCGGTTTTTGTTGATTCTGAAAAAAGCAGCTGGAATATCGATCCCGGAAAAATCGAGGCAGCCATAACAAAAAGGACAAAGGCGATAATGCCTGTGCACCTGTACGGCCATCCCTGCGATATGGGCCCTGTCATGGAAATCGCAAAAAAACACAGCTTGTTTGTCATCGAGGACGGTGCTGAGGCACACGGCGCAGAATACAAGGGCAGGAAGGTTGGCTCAATTGGCCACGTTGGCTGCTTTTCTTTTTACGGCAACAAGATAATCACCACAGGCGAGGGCGGCATGTGCGTGACAAATGACGCGAAGCTCGCTGAGAGGATGCAGTTTCTCAGAGACCATGCGATGAGCTCAGAAAAAAGGTACTGGCACCCTGAAATAGGGTATAATCTCAGGATGACAAACATACAGGCTGCAATTGGCGTTGCGCAGCTTGAGCAGATAGAAAAATTCCTCGCAGTTAAAACAAGAAACGCAAAACTTTACAGCTCGCTGCTGCAAAAAGTCAGTGGCCTCACGCTGCAGCCGCAGCTGCCCTGGGCCAAGAGCGTTTACTGGATGCACTCTGTGCTTGTTGATGAGAAGGAGTTTGGCTGCAGCCGCGATGAGCTGATGGCAAAGCTGAAGGAGAGGGGAATTGACAGCCGGCCTTTCTTTTATCCCATGCACCAGCTTCCGATGTACAGCGAGGGCTACTCTGACAAGGATTTTCCCGTCGCAGTGGAGCTTTCCCGAAGGGGCATAAACCTGCCTTCGTCAGTGAAGCTGTCAGAGGATGACATTCGGCGCGTGTGTGCTGCCATTGCCGAGGCGCGGCAATGAAAAAGCTGTTTGATGCCATCGAAAAATTCTTCGAGCCAGTTGTGCCAGCTCCATTGAAGCGCCCTTACAAGATGGGCTTCCACTACGGCGTGTTTGTTTTCGGCGGCTTCTTTGGCTATGTCTTGTATTTTGTCGTTCAAGAAAACTTGTATAATGCAGGAGTCCCTCGTGCCATCAGCCTTGCTGTCGGTCTGGTCCTGGCTATTTTGTTGACGTTTACCTACCACCGCTATGTGACTTTTGAGGAGCGGGGCGGATGGAGAGAGAAATTCCTCAAGTTCGCACCGAGCCAGTTTGCCATAGCAGGAATATCCTATGTCCTGGCGTTGTATGCGATTGAGCGCCTGCACTTTCCCAGCTTGCCTGCCACGTTCGTCATTACGCTGGTGCTCTCGCTGGTGAATTTTGCAGCCAATAAGCTCTTTATCTTCAAGAAGCAAGTGGCATAAGGCGGATTCTTAGGCAAATCTTTATAAGCAATAATCCGCTGATATCGCCTATATGGGGGAAGAGTCTGCATCTGAGAATGCAAAAGCAGGATTTGCGCCGAGTTCTAAAGCTGTTTCCGTCGCTGCTGTTACTGTGCTTTTCATTGTTTCCTTTTATTTGTGGACTCTGCCTTTCCAGCACAACAGGCTGCCTTTTGGCGAGGGCGATTCTGCGTGGCACTTTGCCATTGGCGACCACATTTCTTCTTCTGACAAGGCAACATTCAGGCTTTCGTACGTTACAGGTGTTTGGTATTATGGCTTTAACAAAATTTTAGGGCCTTTTTCGCCTGAGTACCCGCCGTCTAACCACGTTGACTATGCCCTGATGCAGGTTTTTGGTGGAGAGCGTTTCATTTCAGTGCTTATTTTCAGGGCAATCGCCAGTTTCATTGGCGTTCTTAGCATGTTCTTTCTTGTTTCGAGGCTGTTTGGCGCGCTCCCAGCTTTCATTGCAGGCCTGGGTCTTTCATTCTCGCTAAGGGAGCAGCTGACTTATTTGTTTGGCCAGCAGCCCACATTGGTTGCAATAGTCATCACGCCGCTAACAATGTACGCCTGGTACAAATACCTCACTTCTGTTTACAGCAGTGAAGAGAGTAAGGCTGATGGTATTGGCAGCGGCAGTGGAAATGCCGGAAGGGGAAAGCTTGTTTACCTGTATGTCACATTTGCTTTGCTGGCTTCGCAGTACATGCTTCACTTGCAGGGCTTTGTGGCTTCTGCAGTGATTATGGCTGTTTTTGCAGCGGCAATGACTGTTAAGTTCAGGAAATTGCCTGTGTCAAAACCAAACATTGTGCATTTTGTGGTTGCTATCCTGCTGTTTCTCGTTGTTGCAGCCCCTTTTGCAGCTATCTATCTGGGTGCCGGGGACACAGAAAAGGCTTCTTTCAAGTTCAGCAGGCTTTTTGAGTGGGGGATTTCTCCAGATTATTTCAAGGGCAGCTTTCCGCCGGCGTTCTCGCTGTTTTCTGCAGAGTATCCCAGAATTCTTGTGCCATTTCTTTTGGCTGGGCTAATCTTGCTGCTGCTGCGGTTATTTTTAGTGAAGAACAACACTAAGGAGATTTTCCTGCTGAGCTGGCTTATTGGAACCTATATTGTGTTGCACCTTGACGTTTTCACCAACACAGGCCTTAACAGGCTTGCAAGGATGCTTGTCCTGGAAAACTACATTTTCTTGGCGCTTATTGCCCTGAGCGTTGTATGGCTTCCGCAGACATTGGCTTCTGCCCTTAAATTTGACAGCCGCATGGCCTCTGCTGCCAAATATGTTCTTGCAGCCATCCTTATTCTTGCCCTTGTAACGACGTCAGGCCGATCCACACACACAACCCTCAGCCAGGCTTACGGAAGCATAGACAGGATAACCCCTGCGCAGGCTGATTTTGCTGGGAATTACCTGAGCAAGCTCCCTGAGAAGGCTTTCATTTACGACCCTTCCATAAAGGTTGTTGGCCAGTGGCGCTATCCCAAGATGAGGTGGATGCTTGGAATCAGCGGGCGTCACGTGGGAAGGTACGATGGCGGCCCGATTGCAGGCGTTGATTATATTGACAAGAACGAAACTTACTTTATGTTTGACTATTCTGACATCGCGCTTTTTGCGTCAAACCAAGCATCGCAGCAGCAGGCAGCTGCCTGGGCTTCGCAGCTCCAGCAAATTGAGAAGGACATGTTCAACAGCACAAAGCCGGTTTACGATGCCAACAACATCAGGCTCTACAAATACGAGCCAGCTGCCGGAGGTGCTGTGGCATGACAAACATATCTATGGTAAAGCTTAACCGGCAGTATGTTCCCTGGCTCATTAGCCTTGCAGTAATTGCTGTGGCAGCTTTTGTGCTGTTTGGCTTCACAGGCTTCCGCACAATACTTGCAATTGCGCTTTTGTTTATTGTTCCGTCTCTGCTGCTTTTGAAAAACACAGGCATGGATGCTGAAGAGAAAATTATGTTCTCCTTGTTCATCGGACTTGGCATGTTTCCCCTGTTGGTCTTTTCAATCAACCAGCTGCTGCCCTCCTTCAGGGTGTCTGCTGTTGCTGCCCTTGTCCTCACTGCTATTGCTGCGTTTTTGATAAACCTTTTTCGGCAAAAAGGTTTTGCTGCCGGCCTTCTCTGGCCGGGAATTTTGCAGCGAGTGCAAAAGAAACAATAACTATTGCCGCCGGCAAAATTAATGTCTGGTTCTGAAGCTTCAGCCCAATCAGGCCGAGGTAGTAGCCTGCAATCCCGCTTGCTGCCATGGCCGCAGCCGTGCCTGCGATAATCCTCTCGACAAATCCAAGCTTTTCTCTCCAGTAGAGCATCATGGCATACCCCGGCAGCATGAAGAGCCAGAACAGCGCTGCTGCGGTTCTAACGACCACAAGCAGGCTTTCCTTGTAATAAGCAATTTTGAGAATGATGATAACAGCAACAAATGCAGCTGCAAGGAGCTTTAATTCGTTTTTCAATTCATCAATAAGCTTACTGTGCAAGGCAATCACCGCCAAAGTTGTTGTTCTTCAGCACAACCACTGCAGGGTTTTGGTAAACAACAGTCATGTTCGCAGCCGCAAATTTCTGCACAAGCAGCGTGGTCGCCTGCACGAGCTGCTCCTGTGCAAAGGCCCTGTCCGCAACGTAATAGTCTGCGCTGCAGATGTCCACAGTCCTGCCTGTCATGGTTTCATTATTAAGCTGCCCGAAACTGAGGAGGCCTTTCCTGTACGGGAATTCAGCACCGCTGTCTGAAGGCACAGTTACCCTCACCATCCTGTCAAATACCTTGTTCTGGCTGTAGCCGTTTATGAGCTTTGCAAAGTCCGGAAGCTCAAGGAAGTAGTTTACCCTCTCCGTATTATATGTTGCCGATGTCTGGCCGTAGACATAGCTGTAAAGCATGAATACCTGCGCGTCCTTCGGCGTGTTCTCGGCAATCCACTGCATCGGCTCCCAGTGGTCGCTGTCCATTATGCCGGGTGAGGGCTCGCTGTATTTGAGTGCAACTACAGCAACGCTAAGCACAGCAGCCACAGCAACCGCAACAGCAAAAGCGCTTATGCCTTTGTTCGCAAGTTTCAAAATCATTCTTAGCAGCTGGTAAATTCCGAAGCCTGCGAGCGGGGCGAGCGTTATCGGCCAGAAGAGCCTGGTCTGGAAAGACCTTAGCCCAAATCCAAAATAAGTGCCGAAGCCGGCCAGAAGCATGTAAGCTGAAAAAGCAACAGTGAACAGTTCAGGCGACTGCAGCAGCTTCCCCAGCTCATCTCTTTTTTGGATTAAAAACATAGCCGCAGCAGCAAGCCCGATAATTATAGCAATGAGCATAAAGCCGAAGTCGGTTGGGTACACCGTGGCTGCCGGGAAGCTCGCGCTCGTGCTCTCTACGCTGAACCTGTACGGCTGCAGCCTAAGCCAGATCTTCAGGAAGATTGGCCAAAAATAAATGGCGATCAGTGCAGCAATCATAAATGCAATAATTAATTTTCTGTTTTCTTGCAGCAGCGGCTTAATGCCGCTTAGTTTTCTGTTCACGAGCCGGCTTATAACTGCTGGCAGCAGCGCAATCGCGAACATTATTGTCAGGAAAAGCGTTTCTGAAGTGTGCGTCATTATCGTGCCTGCAAAGAATATTGCCACAAGAAAGTAGCTCTTTGGCAATTCCAGCTTTGTTATTGCCCAGGCAGTTGCCACGAGGAAAAGGCTTGACAGCGCAAAAGGCATCTGCCCAAATGTAACCATCCCAAGGAAAGGCTTTCCGGTTGCTACAAGCAGGGTCAGCGGCAGCGCAAGCACAGCAGCAGCTTTCCCTAGGCTTTTTGTGAGGTGGTAAGCAACCAGCGCCGAAGCCGCCAAGGCCAGGCCAATGATGAAGAACAGCGAGTCATAAGTTTCAAGCCCGCTGAGGTGCGAGAAAAGCACTGTGGCATGGTAGGTTATCGGCGGGTAAAAGCCAACTACATTCCTAAGCCCTGCCACGATGTACGGTGCCTCAGTCCTGTACTGGCCCATGCCTTTTATTGCCTCTGACCTTGACTGGTGCTGGAACGAGTCGCTTGCGCCATACCCTACAGGGTGGTCGTGCCTTATCATGTGGCCTGAGGCAGCTGCCGGGCCGAGGTAAAGTATGAGGGTGAATACAATAGCCAGGATTGCAACTTCAGCAACAGATATTTTTCTCCAGCTGGTTGTTTCCTTGTCCATTTTTTCACTTCTTCATTTCTTCAGGAGCTTGGCGACAGCATCGGCAAATCCATTTACATCGCCCGCCCTGACAAGCTTTCCCTTCTTCAAAACTTCAGGGTGTGAGCCGACATCAAATGCAACTGCAGGCTTGCCACAGGCATTTGCCTCAACTAAGGGTATGTCAAAGCCCTCCCACATGCTGCAGGTCACATATGCATCGCATGCTCCGTAGTATGCGGGCAGCTCTTCATCAGGAACAAATCCTGCGAAGACAACCCCTCCAATCTTTCCAGCTTTTTCTTGCAGCTGCTCTGAATATTTCTGGAATGTGTGCTTTCCCACAACAACCAGCGTGGCAGCAGGTATTTTTTCTTTTATGATCCGGAAAGCGTCAAGCAGCAGGTGCACTCCCTTGTGCGGCGATATCCTCCCGACGTAAAGCAGCACTGGCTTTGACAGCGAGTTTTTTTTGGCAACAGCAGCTATTCCTTTCCTATAGTTTGCTGTTGTCTTGCTGTTGAATCTTTTTGTGTCTATTTTCACGTATTTCACCGTGCTTTCCAGCCCTGTCTCTTTTTTCAGTTCGCTGCTGAGGAATTTGCTTATTGAAACAGCTGAATCAGCGTTTTTTATCGTTATTTTTGTAAAGGCAGCGAACACTCTCATGTAAGCCCTTTCAAGGAAGCTGTCAAAAAGCTGCGGGTATGCAACCCCGACGTCGTAATAAACGTATTTCAGCCGCTGCCGCATCCTTTTCTTTGCAATCATTGCCGGCAGCGTCATCGGGTAGAGGAAGCTTACCGCCTCATCAAACCCGCTGAGCCTGTCAGCAATCCTCATTACCTTTGGAATGTCAAGGAAAAACAGAAGCCTGTATATCCTTTCCAGCATTTGGTTGCGTGGGCTTCCGAGGACTTCAACTTTTATGTTTTGATTGACACCCAAGTCACTGCTGTGACTGGGCCCAGTCGCAAGTCCTGCTCCGGCAGGACTGCGCAGTCGGCTACTGCCGACTTGCGACTGCTGTCGACTTGGGTTTTTGCCAAAAAGGTCATGCTGCTGCAAGCTGAAATCAGTCTTAAAAGTAAATATTGTTACCGGATTTTTATGCTGTGCCAGTTCCATGGCCTCGTTGAGCACAACCCTGTCCGGGCCTGAGAACTTTGAAAATGTAGGCGTTAGTATTGCGACTTTCATCCTGGGCAGAAGAGCAGCCC
>JAHFTU010000003.1:25698-27188 GCA_023269295.1 Candidatus Woesearchaeota archaeon
ACCGGATTTTTATGCTGTGCCAGTTCCATGGCCTCGTTGAGCACAACCCTGTCCGGGCCTGAGAACTTTGAAAATGTAGGCGTTAGTATTGCGACTTTCATCCTGGGCAGAAGAGCAGCCCAGCCGTATAAAAAACTTACTTCTTTTTTGTTTTCGCTGCCTTGAACATTCTCGCTTCCCTTTTTATGTCAACAATGTCAAAAATCTTTATTTTCGGCACTGTCGGCAGCAGCAAAAGCACGAAAATGAGAGCTATGATGTACCTTGCGAAGAAATCAGTGTTGAGCTGGTAGATGCCGAACAGGTGGAGTATGAGTATCAGCATCAGCAGGAAGAGCAGGAAGAAGTACAGCAGCACTGCCACATGCCCACCTCTTTTTTGTGCCATGGTGTGTTATTGCGCTGCAGGGGTTTTTAAACCTTTTTAATCCCGCCTGTTCAGCAGCCCATCATAAACCTTTAGGTAATTAGCAACATTCGCTTCTATCGTGAACTTCTTCAGCGGTGTTTTGTGGAATTTGCCTTGGCTCATGCTTATCACGGCAGCTGCTATTTCGCTGCTGTCCTTGGGCTTTACCAGTATGTGCTTTCCGCTCACAATCTCAGGCAATGATGTTGTGTTGCTGGCAATTATCGGCTTGCCCATCGCAGCAGCTTCCGCGGCAGTATACCCGAATCCTTCGCTCAGCGATGGCACAACCACGCAGTCCGCTGCTTTTATGTAGCTCGGCAGCTGGGAGTGCGGCACTGGCGGGATGTTGAGTATTTTGTCTTCAAGATGCAGTTTTTTTATCAGCTGCTGCAGCTGCAGATACTTCCTTGCGTACTGCTTATCCCGGCTCAGCATCAGCAGCATCTTGGCATTTGGCATGCTGAGCGAAATTTCTTTCATCGCAGCTATTGCATACTCAATTCCCTTGCTTGGCCCCGGCCTTCCGTAGACCAGCACAACATAGCTATTCTTCAGCGCGTATTTTCTCCTGATAGCCTCTCCATTGTATTTTTTTGGGTTAAAGTGTTCGTAATCAACGCCGTTGTAAATTGTTACTGCTTTTTTCTCGCTTTTTCCTATTCGCAACAGTTGCTGCCGTGTTGAGTTTGAAACAGCAACGTATTTGTCCACAAGCGGCAGCAGGTAAATAAGCCTCTCAAATGCTTCGTGCAACAGCGATTTCAGCCCCCAGAAATCAGTATACTCCCTCCATTTTCCGACCCAGACTTCGTGGATTGTGGCAATAAGGGGCTTCCGATTCAATTTTGCAGCCAGCCAAGCCGGAAAGAAGCCGTTGAACGTGGTGGTGTGCACTATGTCGGCATTTTTTGCAGCGGCAACCGCAGCAGGGATTGAGAAGAACGTGAACAGGTACCTGCTCCCGAAGCAGCTTATCCTTTTTACCTTGACGCCGCTTATGGTTTCTTCTGCGGCAGTGCCTTTCAGGCGGTGGGTTATTATAGTTGCAGCGTGCCCTTTCTTCACGAGCCCCTCTGCC